>JALEPA010000277.1 GCA_022766515.1 Lachnospiraceae bacterium
CAATCCTGTGATTATCCTGTTTATGCAAAGGCAGTTGCCAATGCGATCGTAGGGGGAGAATGTGACAAGGGAATCTTGATCTGTGGAACAGGTGTCGGTATTTCCATAGCTGCCAATAAGGTGAGAGGGATCCGCGCAGCGTTATGTCATGATACATTTAGTGCGCAGGCGACCAGAGAGCATAATGATGCCAATGTATTGGCGATGGGTGCGCGTGTCGTAGGACCGGGACTGGCGGTCAAGATCGTAGATACCTTTTTACACACTGATTTTTCGGGGGATGCCCGTCATGTGAATCGGATTCGCCAGATTGAGGACTAACCTGATTCAGGACCGGGAATGAGCTGGTGTATGGAGCGATGTCAGATGCATAATTGTATGCATGTATAAATTACTCTTGACGCTCACAGATTGTAGCAGTAATATTATTTACAGAATGTTTCTATCTGGTACGAATAATTAATAAGCATGCTGGATAAAAATATAGCGCCAGGTCAGGCGTTACAAATATAATGCCGATTCGGATGAACAGAGAGAACGAAAGATGTTATCGAATGACAGGCAACGATGGAGGTTGATGAAGTATGGCAAAGAAAGACATCGATTGGAACAATTTAGGATTTGGTTATATTAAGACGGATAAGCGTTATGTATCCAATTTCAAAAATGGTTCTTGGGACGATGGAATCATGACGGAAGATGATCAGATCACAATGAGCGAGTGTGCTTGTGTATTACAGTACGCACAGACTGTATTTGAAGGAATGAAAGCATACACAACTGCAGATGGACATGTGGTATGTTTCCGTCCGGACATGAATGCAGAGCGTATGGAGCAGTCTGCTAAGCGTTTGGAGATGCCGGCATTTCCAAAGGATCGTTTTGTAGAGGCTGTAGTGAAGACGATTGAGGAAAATATTGATTTCGTGCCTCCATATGGTTCAGGAGCAACTTTGTACATTAGACCATATATGTTCGGAAGCAATGCCGTTATCGGTGTAAAACCGGCAGAGGAGTATCAGTTCCGTGTATTTGCTACTCCGGTAGGACCTTACTTCAAGGGTGGCGCAAAGCCAATTACAATCCGTGTAAGTGATTTTGACCGTGCAGCAACTCATGGAACAGGTCATATTAAGGCTGGATTGAACTATGCAATGAGTTTGCATGCGATCGTAGATGCACATAACCAGGGTTATGATGAGAATATGTACTTAGATGCAGCTACTCGTACTAAGGTAGAAGAGACAGGTGGAGCAAACTTCATCTTCGTAACAAAAGACAATAAGGTTGTTACTCCAAAGTCTAATAGTATTCTTCCTTCTATTACCAGAAGATCTTTGATGGTAGTAGCAAAAGATTATCTTGGTCTTGAAGTAGAAGAGAGAGAAGTATATTTCGATGAAGTAAAAGATTTTGCAGAGTGTGGATTGTGCGGTACAGCAGCCGTAATTTCACCGGTTGGTAAAGTAGTAAATCACGGTGAAGAGATCTGCTTCCCAAGTGGAATGGAGAAGATGGGACCAATCACACAGAAACTTAGAGATACTTTGACAGGAATCCAGATGGGAACAATTGAGGCTCCTGAAGGATGGATCAAGGTTATCAAATAAGATAGCATTCATGAAATAAGCAATGATAAACATCCCAATGTGGTCATGTTCAAGAGACAGATCACATTGGGGTGATTTTTTGCATTATAGGAAACTTTTCATAGTGTAGAGATACATCACCAAGAACTACCCTGTTTAGATCAGAGTAATCCTTCCGTTTGTTTCATCAACAAGAGTTTGTCGCCCAGATGCAGGGTGTCATTTTCCAGATGGTTTAGGTCACGCACACTATCTAGGGTGGCATGATATTGTTTGCCAATAGACCAAAGCGTATCGCCTTCGTTTACGATGTAGCCGATCAATCCCGGCATATTTTGAAATTCTGTCATATCCAAAGGAGATTCTTCAATGGATGTGATGACTTCTGCATGATTTTCGGTAAAGACGATAGCGCACAGATTCAGTACCATTTTGATCTCAATTTCCTCACGATCTAATAAAATGGCGTTCATGCTGCTAATGTCAGTTTGCAGTTCATAATCATCCGTTTCTAAAATTCCCCGCACTTCGATCCGATGTTGGAAAGGAATACTTTGTTCCACAACGATCAGTGGACGCAGAGGATCTTCTGTCAGACAGAGCAGTTGTAGATCTACAACGCCTTCGATCTCGATGCCGTCTTCGGTGATCTGTTCCTCGTCAATACGGATCGCCCCGGTGCTATTGCAGATCTGCGTGATCTCACCATGATCCTCTTCCAGTTTGATCCGATCAGCGATGCGAACAGAACTTTGATTTTTGACACGCAGTTGTCGAGTGTCAGAAGGTTCTTTGGTTAATTTGAGATTGCAATTTGTTGCATAGGCATCTTTGAGATAATCAAAGCGTTCTTCTTTGAAGAATCGAATATCTAAATGAAGAGACATCTCGATATCTAAGACGCGATTTTCTCCATCCTCATCTTGTCGAAACTCGACCAGCTTTTTGCCGGGAGTGATGCAGACATCGGTGATCATATCTTCGGTCACATCGCTGCACTGTATGGTATCGTCAAAAGGCAGTTCCGTCTCAAAATATTCAATGGAGCGTTCGTCTTCCTCTGGTAAGTATAAGACAAAGACGAGCAGATCACCCGTGATACGCAAACCTTCCTCAACTACACGCGTAGAAAGTCCTGTGGTCGACAATTCATAGTATAAAAGAGAGTCGCAGTTGGGCTTTCCTTTCGGCAGCACAGTTTCTTCTTTGATGCGAAACAGGTCTTTTTTGGAGACAACGCAGGAAGTGATCGCCATAGAGGCAAATTGCTGTTCAATTCCTTCCGGGCAAAAGGTATCATCAAGAGCCTCCTGCATGGTGCTGTCTGCAGTGATGCCGATCCCGACGGGAAGAGAGGCGCCTGTTTCCTGGCAGCAGTGCAGGCTGACGATGCCACGAATACTGATCTTTCTGGAATTGATAAGACTGCATTGGCAATCTTCCAATTCATAATGACAGGTAGCTTCGCGTCCGGGTTCTGCCCCTTCCATATTGATATTTTCCTCAAAAGGCAGCTGCCCGTTCATGGTATGTATCTGTCGAATGTCATTTTCGCACAAATAAAGCAAACGAAACGATAATACACCAGCAACGGTCAGTCGATCTTTTTCCGGAGTGATCGTATTTAACTGGATCTCGCCACATACCTTGATGATCTGCTCAATGTCGGGCTTGACATCCGGCACATTGATGTCGTCTTCTAAGGTGAGCTGCATATCACTGTGACATTTTCGTCGATTTGTTTCAATTCGTTTTGTTAATAATTCCATATGCTTCAATCCTCCATGCTCTAGGTGGCTCGCAAATTTTGGACCGTTGGGAACAAATTTGCTGTGGCAAATGACACATTTGCGGCATTGCACACAAATCCTGTTGCTGCACATGCATAATACAAGTCTTTTGGCTGCTTTGTTTACAGTGTATGCCGAGGTGAAAAGATTTAGAACGCGCCGAGATGACTGGAAAATTTCATAAAGTTAGAGTATTGCAGAACGGGAAGGATTGATATACACTGTAGAAAGTTGGAGAAAGGAACACATAAAGATGAAAGAAGAAATTACTTATACCAATAATATTACCGTTGAGAATTATAATGCACTGAGAAAATCAGTGGGATGGATACTGGTTACGGAAAAAAGAGCGTCCATTGCATTGAGCCATTCTTTTTATCTGTGTGTAGCTATGAGTGGAGATAAACCGGTAGGAATGGCGCGTATTGTCAGTGATGGGGGATATACTTATTTTATTACGGATGTGATCGTGCACCCGGATTATCAGGGTTATCATATTGGAACAGAATTGATAAGACGCGTGTTAGATTATATCAAGAAAGATGTAATGGATGGAGAAACGGTTATGGTAAGCCTTATGGCTGCTTACCAAAGAGATAGTTTTTACCATCGCTTCGGTTTTCATAGCAGACCATATGGCAATCATGGTTCCGGAATGTCCATGTGGGTCTCCAGAGATGGGGACGGAAATGTGACAACCGGATAAAGTGTTTGGTGGTTACACAAATTGATTTCGAGAGGCATCGTAGTGATAATCGATGCCTTTTAGTTTGTCACAAAGTTCCTCCTGCGACACATCGCAGGATTTGCAAAATTCTTCTAAATTTGGATAAAAATCTCGGAGCTGTGTATTCACATAGCTGACCAAGATCATAGGATCATTTGGTAAATTCATGATTATCGTTACCTTTCTATGTGCACTATTTACAGCGTTTGTTATGTTTGCGGGCTTCGTTGATCAGTCCGACGATCTTTTCAATCGAATTGTTCAACTGACTTTTTTCCATTGCCTGAATGTAACTGTCCCGATTTTCGTACAGATTAGTCACAGCGTTCAACAATCCCTGATCCGTCACATCCTTTTCTTGAATGACAACACTATAGCCAAGTTTTTCAAAAGATGCGGCGTTTAAGATCTGATCGCCTCTGCTTGCTTCGGCAGAAAGTGGGATCAAAATATTTGGCTTGCGCAGTGCCAGGATTTCGCAAATGGCATTTGCACCTGCACGGGAGATCAGCACATCGGCTGCCGCCAGCAGATCGCGAAGTTCGCCTTTGATATATTCATATTGAACATAGCCGGTAGTGCCATCAAGGGAAGGATCTAATTTGCCCTTGCCGCAAAGATGGATGACTTGGAAATCTTTAAGCAGTTCCGGAAGAATACTGCGCACGGCATCGTTCACGGCTACAGCACCTAAGCTTCCGCCCATGATTAACAAAACAGGTTTATTATCATTAAAGCCACAGAAATCAAGTCCTTTTTGACGGTCACCCTCAAATAATTCCTGACGGATCGGAGAACCGGTCAAGACAGCCTTTTGCGCTGGCAGATGTTTCAGTGTTTCCGGAAAATTTGTGCACACACGCAAAGCGCATGGAATACAAATTTTGTTTGCAAGTCCCGGTGTCATGTCGGATTCGTGGATCACGCAAGGAATCTTGCGCAGTTTTGCCGCTAACACAACGGGAACGGACACAAATCCGCCTTTAGAAAAGACAACATCCGGTTTGAGTTTTCCCAAAAGGTGGAATGCCTGACCAAGTCCTTTTACCACTTTGAAAGGGTCGCTGAGGTTTTTGAGGTCAATATAACGGCGAAGTTTGCCGCTTGAGATTCCATAATAAGGAATGTTTTCGTCTTCGATCAGTTTGCGCTCCATGCCTTCATAAGAACCAATGTAATGCACTTCGTATCCCTGCTTTTGTAATTCGGGGATCAGGGCAATGTTGGGGGTGACATGTCCGGCAGTGCCGCCACCGGTTAGTACAATTCGTTTGCTCATATTATTTATTTCCTTTCTTTGAATCGTTTCATTTTAATAGGAATTTGCTTGCTTTTCTTTGAGGCTCATTCCTTTACACTCGCAAATCCGCCCTTGCAGGGCTTTCCGCTTGCATGCGCAAGCTCCATTTGCTCGTTAATGAGCCCAGAAAACCAAATGTCTGCTTACGCAGCCGCTTGCTTTTCTTTGAGGCTCATTACATTATAATATACTTTTTGGGGTGTAGCAATATTTCTACAAGTTGATAGATGAATAAAATTCATGTTAAAAATGAACAAAACAAATCATTCTCGCTTTACATTCATAGGAAAGGTCCATATAATGAATACTGTTGAGAAAAAATGAACATTAACTTGAAAAAAATTCATGACATGGCAACATGTATGGATGATATGCAGAAATGAGGAACGATATGAAAAACGGAATTGAAATCAGATGGCACGGCAGAGGAGGTCAGGGCGCAAAGACCGCAGCACTTCTGCTGGCGGATGTTGCATTTAAGACGGGACAAAATGTACAAGGTTTTCCAGAGTATGGTCCTGAGCGAATGGGCGCACCGATTACCGCATACAATCGCATCAGTTCAGATGTGATTCGTGTACATTCCAACATTTACACACCGGATTTTGTCGTTGTCGTTGACGAGACACTTTTGGAATCTGTAGATGTGACTGCGGGATTGAAAGAGGAAGGTGCGATCATAGTCAATACATCCAAGACCCCGGAAGAGATCATGCCACATCTGAAAGGGTATAAAGGCAAGGTCTACACCGTAGATGGCAGAAAGATCTCTGTGGAAGCACTTGGAAAGAATTTCCCTAATTCACCAATGCTTGCAGCGATCGTAGCAGTTAGTAAGGTAATGCCAAGAGATAAATTCATCACGGAGATGCGTGCTTCCTATCAGCATAAATTTGCAAAGAAGCCGGAAGTGATCGACGGAAATATGAAAGCTTTGGAAATGGCATTTGATGCTGTAGAAAAGGCGATGTAAAGTAGGTAAAGATACGCACGAAAATTTAGTGTGCAGAAAGAGGATATATATGAGAACAGATATTTCAAAGATCAATGAGACCACTCCTCATCAGGATCTGACAGAGGGCTTGATGGTATTTGCAGGTGGTACATCCAAACAGTTTAACACCGGAGAGTGGAGAACCAACACTCCAATTTTTCACGAGGATCTGTGCAAGCAGTGCTTATTGTGCACACCAACTTGTCCGGATGGATGCATTCCGGTTATTAACAGCAAGAGACAGGCATTTGACATGGATCATTGTAAAGGCTGCGGAATTTGTGCAGCAGTATGTCCATTTGGTGCGATCGAGATGAAGGAGGGAAATGTATAATGGCTATCAAAGAGCGTATGTCAGGTAATGAGGCGGTTGCTTATGCGATCCGTCAGGTCAACCCGGATGTTATGCCGGCGTTTCCAATCACTCCATCCACAGAGATTCCACAGATGGTATCAACTTATATTGCAAATGGAGAAATGGATACAGAGTTCATTCCTGTTGAGAGTGAACATTCTTCAATGAGTGCGGCGATCGGTGCAGAAGCAGCGGGAGCCAGAAGTTTGACAGCAACATCATCTGCCGGTCTGGCATTGATGTGGGAAGAGTTGTTGTTAGCAGCTTCCAACCGTATGCCACTGGCTTTGACCTTGGTAAACCGTACCCTGTCCGGTCCGATCAACATCAACTGCGATCATTCCGATGGTATGGGCGCAAGAGATACCGGTTGGATCCAGATTTATGCAGAGAACAATCAGGAAGCTTATGATAACTTTATCCAGGCATATCCAATTGCCGAGGATGAAAGAGTACACCTTCCAATTATGATCTGCCAGGATGGATTTATCACCAGCCACGCCGTAGAAAATATTGAGCTTTTGGAAGATGATAAGGTTAAAGACTTTGTAGGCGAATATGAGCCGGAAGAGTTTTTGTTAAACCCTGGCAAGCCGGTTGCAGTAGGTCCTTATTCCGTTAGCAATTATGCAATGGAAGCAAAGAAAAACCAAGAGATCGCGATGGAAAATTCCAAGGAAGTTATTTTGGAAGTTGCGAAGAAATTTGCAGAAATGTCAGGCAGACAGTATGGACTGTTTGAGGAATATCGTACAGAAGATGCAGACTACATTATGTTATTGATGGGTTCGGCAGCAGGAACGGCTAAGGAAGCAGTTGATGAGTTGAGAGCCAAAGGCCACAAGGTCGGCGTTTTGAAACTTCGTGTGTTCCGTCCATTCCCGGCAAAAGAGATCGCAGAAGCACTGCGTGGATGCAAGGCGGTTGCTATTTTGGATCGTTGCGAAAGCTACAATGGTAATGGCGGACCACTTGGCAGCGAAGTGATGGCTGCGTTGTTCCGTGAAAAAGTGATGATCGAGGCGGTCAATTACATTTACGGACTTGCAGGTAGAGATTTCACCGTGACGGAAGTAGAGAATGTCTTTGCAGAACTTGCGGAAATGGTTGAAAACGACAAGGAAGTAGAACAGTATCAATACATAGGACTTCGCAAGTAAAAGGGAGAGAAAAGATGAGTGATTATACATTAAAAACGATGATGAACAAGCCGGAGCGTTTGGCACCGGGACACCGTATGTGCGCCGGATGTGGTGCAACGATTGCGGTTCGTGCGGTACTTCGTGCACTACATGAGGGAGATCAGGCAGTGATCGGTAATGCAACGGGATGTTTGGAAGTATCTTCCTTTATGTATCCATACACAGCATGGGAAGACAGCTACATCCACAATGCATTTGAAAATGCAGGTGCTACATTGAGCGGTGTTGAGACAGCTTACAGAGCACTTAAGAAGCGCGGTAAATTAAAGGAAGAAGATAACTTTAAGTTTATTACTTTTGGTGGAGACGGTGGTACTTATGACATTGGATTTCAGTCTTTATCAGGAGCGATGGAGCGTGGACATGACATGGTATATGTCTGCTATGATAACGGTGCTTACATGAATACCGGTATTCAGAGATCTTCTGCAACACCAATGTATGCAGACACGACCACGACACCGGTAGGAAGCCAGTCAAATGGTAAAATGCAGAACCGTAAGGATCTCGCATCGATCATTGCGGATCATGATGTCCCATATGTGGCACAGACAACATTTACCAACAATTTCCAGGATCTGCACCGCAAGGCGGAAAAAGCGATCTACACAGAGGGCGCTTCTTTCCTGAATGTGATGACACCATGTCCTCGTGGTTGGAGATACGATACACCGGATATTATGAAGATCTGCAAATTAGCAGTTGAGACTTGCTATTGGCCATTATTTGAGGTGGATCATGGCAAGTGGATCTTATCTTATGAGCCAAAGAAAAAGCTTCCGATCGAAGATTTCCTTCGTGAACAGGGAAGATTTAAGCATTTATTCAAAAAAGGAAATGAGCATTTGATCGAGCAGTTCCAGGCGGAAGTCGATCGCAGATGGGAAGATTTGCAATTCAAATGTTCTCGCTAAGAGGAAAGGAAAAACAGCATGACGCTATTGATGTATCAGGTATTAAAAACGGTGGCAGAGCAAGGTAGCTTTCGTAAAGCAGCAGAGCTCTTGGGGCTGACCCCATCCGCCATCAGCCATGCAGTCGCTTCCCTGGAAGGGGAGCTGGGTTTTTCCGTGTTGAATCGAAGCAAGTCCGGCGTGACATTGACAAACTATGGAGAGCATCTTCTTCCGTATGTCAATGCCGTTTTAAACAGCGATGAAAGCCTGCAGCAGGCAATCGCACAATTTAATGGTTTGAAGCAGGGTACAGTAAAGTTGGGATGCTTTTCCAGCGTCTGCACTAACTGGATTCCTCATATATTGCACTCGTTTCAGGAGCTGTACCCTGGCATCAACATAGAAGTTTTTCAAGGAACTTATGACGATGTCGCCTATTGGATTAAAAATGGCGTGGTCGATCTTGGCTTTTTGTCCGTGTCCAGTGCGGCGGATCTGCCGATCGAGCCATTATACAGAGATCCGTTGCTTTGTGTCATGCCAAAAGGCACAAAGCGAGTGGGCGATATGTCTTATATTGAAATTGACGAGATGCGAATGCATCCGTTTGTCGCACAGCGAGAGTCTACAGATGCGGATATTCAGAACTTTTTGAAAGACAGTTCGCTGGATGTTCATGCCAAGTATCATGTTGTCGATGATCTGTCAATGGTGGCAATGGTAGCGCATGGATTTGGTATCTGCATTATGCCGGAAATGGTCATGCATGACATACCTTACGAAGTCGACTGCTATCCGATCAAACCGGCAGCTGACCGTATTGTGGGACTGGCAACACAGAATTCAGAGTTTATGGCTCCCGCAGTCCGGACTATGTATCGCCATATTATTGAAAATTACAAGGAACTATAAGGTTGACAAATGAAAAAGTGTGTTTTATTATGGTATGCAGATTGAGAAAAACGATGACGAAGACAGTAGCCTTAGGGGAAATGTTGTAGTGAGTCCGGGATAGTGTGAACCGGATACAGAGTAACCTATGCAGAGCAGTTTTGGCTGTTCACCGTGAAAATCACTTCCGAGTTGCGGATGGAACGATTTCTAGTACACTCCGCCGGTGCCTACCGTTATATAGGTCGTGTATCAGTACTTTGCCGATGGCAGGGGAACGCACATCAGAATAGGTGGTCAACGATAATAATAACATTCGTCCTGTTTTGGGATGGATGTTTTTTTACTTTATTAGGAAACTTTTCGTTTCCTATAAAGTAAAAATGCTTCGATTACAAAGTAAGAAAGGAAGAAAAGCAATGTACGAAAAAGTATCCACTGACCTGAATTTCGTCCAGCGCGAAAAGAATGTTGGCGAATTTTGGCGTAACCAGAAAATTTTTGAGAAATCAATGAAAGCCAGAGAAGGTAATCCGGTATATACCTTTTATGACGGACCTCCTACGGCAAACGGAAAACCACATATCGGCCATGTATTGACCCGTGTTATCAAGGATATGATCCCTCGTTATAAGACGATGAAAGGTTACATGGTTCCTCGTAAGGCAGGATGGGACACACACGGACTGCCGGTTGAGCTGGAAGTAGAAAAACTTTTGGGATTGGATGGCAAGGACCAGATTGAAGAATATGGTATGGAGCCATTTATCAAGCAGTGTAAAGAATCTGTTTGGAAATACAAAGGAATGTGGGAAGATTTTTCCGGTACTGTTGGATTTTGGGCAGATATGGAAAACCCATATGTCACATATGATGATAATTTTATTGAGTCCGAGTGGTGGGCATTGAAAGAAATTTGGAACAAAAAGCTGTTGTACAAGGGCTTCAAGATCGTTCCTTACTGTCCAAGATGTGGTACACCTCTTTCCGCACAGGAAGTGGCTCAGGGATATAAATTAGTAAAAGAGCGTTCTGCGATTGTTCGTTTTAAGGTGACCGGAGAGGATGCATATTTCCTTGCATGGACGACAACACCTTGGACATTGCCATCCAATGTGGCACTTTGCGTGAACCCAAATGATACTTATATTAAGGTAAAAGCTGCAGACGGTTATGTTTATTATCTGGCACAAGAACTTGCCGACAGCGTATTGGGCGGTCTGGCTGATAAAGAGAACGGTGTGGCAGCATATGAAGTATTAGAAACTTATGTCGGAAAAGATCTGGAGCATAAGGAATACGAGCCATTGTACGCTTGTGCGAAAGAGCGTGCAGACAAGCAGCACAAAAAGGGATTTTTCGTAACTTGCGATACCTATGTAACGATGACAGATGGTACCGGTATCGTACACATCGCTCCTGCATTTGGTGAGGACGATGCGAATGTCGGACGCAATTACGATCTTCCATTTGTACAGTTCGTTACAGAAAAGGGAGAGATGAGCGAGGAAACTCCTTTCGCAGGATTGTTTGTCAAGAAAGCTGATCCGGAAGTGTTGAAAGATCTGGATGCAAAGGGACAGTTGTTTGCAGCTCCAAAATTTGAGCATGATTATCCACACTGCTGGAGATGCGACACTCCATTAATTTATTATGCACGAGAGTCCTGGTTCATCAAGATGACAGAAGTTAGAGATGATCTGGTACGCAATAACAATACCGTAAATTGGATTCCGGAATCTATCGGAAGCGGTCGTTTTGGTAACTGGCTGGAGAACATTCAGGATTGGGGTATTTCCCGTAACCGTTACTGGGGTACACCATTAAATATCTGGGAATGTGAAGGCTGCGGTAAGCAGGAGTCTATCGGAAGCCGTGCAGAGTTGGCTGAGCGCAGTGGCAATCCGGATGCTGCTAAGGTAGAGTTGCACCGCCCATATATTGACGAAGTGACATTTGTCTGCCCAGACTGCGGAAAGACAATGAAGCGTGTACCGGAAGTAATCGACTGCTGGTTTGATAGTGGAGCAATGCCATTTGCACAGCACCATTATCCATTTGAAAACAAGGATCTATTCGAGCAGCAGTTCCCGGCACAGTTTATTTCTGAGGCTGTAGACCAGACAAGAGGATGGTTCTATTCTTTGATGGCAGAATCTACTTTGTTGTTTAACAAGGCACCATATGAAAATGTTATCGTACTTGGTCATGTACAGGATGAAAACGGACAGAAGATGAGTAAGTCCAAGGGAAATGCCGTAGACCCATTTGACGCATTGGATAAATATGGCGCAGATGCGATCCGCTGGTACTTCTATATCAACAGCGCTCCTTGGCTGCCAAACCGTTTTCATGGTAAAGCAGTACAGGAAGGACAGCGTAAATTCATGGGTACACTTTGGAATACTTACGCATTCTTCGTACTGTATGCAAACATTGATGAGTTTGACGCTACGAAGTATACCTTGGATTATGACAAGTTATCTGTTATGGATAAATGGCTGTTGTCTCGTCTGAACAGTACCGTCAAAGCGGTTGATGAGAATCTTGCCGCATATAAGATCCCTGAGACAGCCAGAGCGCTGCAGGAGTTCGTAGACGAGATGAGTAACTGGTATGTAAGACGCTGCCGTGACCGTTTCTGGGCAAAGGGAATGGAGCAGGATAAGATCAATGCCTACATGACATTGTATACAGCATTGGTAACGATCTCCAAAGCAGCTGCACCGATGATTCCATTTATGACAGAGGATATTTACCGCAACCTGGTATGTTCTTTGGACAAGAATGCACCGGAAAGTATTCATTTGTGCGATTTCCCAGAGGTAGAGGAAGCGCATATTGATAAGAAGCTTGAGGCAGATATGGAAGTCGTATTAGAGGCAGTTGTACTTGGTCGTGCATGCCGTAACACTGCTAACATCAAAAATCGTCAGCCAATCGGCAAGATGTTTGTCAAGGCAGATGCAGAACTTTCACAGTTCTATCTGGACATCATCAAGGACGAGTTAAATGTCAAGGAAGCAGAACTTACGGATGATGTAAGCACATTGACCACATACAGCTTCAAGCCACAGCTTAAGACATTGGGACGCCGTTTCGGTAAAAACATCAATGCCGTACGCGAGATCCTTGCAGGATTGGACGGACAGGCAGCAATGGCTGAGTTGAAAGAAAAAGGCACATTGACCATTCAGGTTGACGGCAATGATGAGGCACTTGCAGAGGAAGATCTGTTGATCGAGGCTGCACAGATGGAAGGCTATGTATCTGACAGTGATCACGGAGTGACAGTGGTACTTGATACAAATCTGACACCGGAGTTACTGGAAGAGGGCTTTGTTCGTGAGGTAATCAGCAAGATCCAGACAATGCGTAAAGATGCCGGATTTGAGGTAATGGATCATGTTCGTGTGTCAATGCAGGATAATGATAAAGTCCGTGAAATCGTACAGAAGAACGAGGCAGGTATTAAGTCTGATGTATTGGCAGATGAAATGCAGTATGACGCTGCGAGCGGATTCACCAAAGAGTGGAGTATCAATGGCGAAAAGGTGACGCTTGGTGTGGAGAAACTATAGAAATATAGGCAAAGATTTTATAGTAAGCTATGTTGCCTGCGATGAGATTAAAAGATGTCTATAAGAAATACCGTGCAATTGCGATAAAAAATGAATAAACCGGATGTTAGGAAGTTGATTACGAAGTTTCTCTTTCTGACATCTGGTTTTTTTAGGCAAAAATTGGTACACTGGAGAGGTATCGTAGTGGTTGTCATTGCTCGAAGGAGCCATGACTTTGTGTAGGGGATGCAGATTCCTGCATCTACCAGGATCAGGAAAGGGAGAAAGATATGAAACAAACTAAAAAATTGATCAGTCTGGCACTGGTGTTTTCTTTGCTACTGTGTCTGTGTGACGGGATAGCGATGAAAGCAAGTGCTGACAGCTTGGAATCAGAACATTTCGTGTACGAGCTGAAAGAGGATGGAACGGCACGGATCACGGATGTAAAAGACGGAAAGGAAACGGTTGTTGTACCGTATGCGATCGACGGGCATTTAGTTACGGAGATCAGTCCGTCAGGAGAGGGACAGGATGCGTTCCAGGGACAATGGGGAACGAAAAAAGTGTTTCTGCCGGATACGGTAGCAGTGTTAGGAGATCGTGCATTTGCAACATGCAGCGTTGCTCATGTGTATAGCTATCCTGTTTCAGAGGAAATGAAGCAGGCTGTGAGCGGTCAGGGCGAGCAGTATCCGTCAGATATGGCAGCAGATAGTCTAGAGGCGACGCAGGCACCGGATAATGCAGTGACGGGGGAATGGAGCGCAGACAGCGTGGTGTCCGGGGCGGCATTGGCATTTCCACAGGATCTGTCCTATATAGGTACAGAGTGCTTCTTTAACAGTGCCTTGGAAGAGGTTACGATCAAGGGTGCCGTAAATACAATTGGAGACCGGGCTTTTTCGGTGATCGCTGCATTGCAGACGGTGACAGTCAATGAGACAGGATCTGTGGGCAATATAGGTTCGTATTGCTTCCAAAATTCCGGTGCTGCGAACTTTAACTTTTACTGGTATGGCAGGGTCGAGCAAGTAGGAAATAACGCATTTGAAGGCTCTGGTGGTATCACAAATTTCTACATGCAGGATGTTGGCATTATTGGAAAAGAGGCGTTCAAAAACTGTCGTATTCAGAATGTGACTTTGAAAGGCTCTTTGACGAGCATTGGGGAAAGTGCTTTTGTTGGATGTGGTAATCTGCAAAAGGTTGTGATCGATTCTAAGACGCCATATTCGATCGGAAAATACGCCTTTACCTGTTCTTCTATTCAGGAGGTCGTATTCTCCAATGGTTTGGCGAAAGTGCAGGAAGGAACCTTTTCCGGCTGCGGACAGCTGAGTAAAGTATATTTACCGGAATCGCTTCAGGAGATCGAGAAAAACGCATTTCAGAATGTTTCTACGATCACAACGATCACGATCAACGATACGGCAAAAGTGGATTCAGAGGCATTTGCAGGGGCAGGTGGAACGACACTGGCTTCTTTGGATCGTTTGAATAATGCAAGTGTAAAATCCATCGTTGATAAGGCGTTGAACCGTACGCGTGTGCAGAAAGCACCTGTGGTCACAGTCAAGGTGGCAAAGGTGAAACTGAAATCTGTGAAGAAGAATAAGAAAAAGACTAAAGTAACCTTGAAATGGAGCCGTAATAAGAAAGCTGCCGGATATATTGTATATGTCAAGGTGGTGAAAAAGGGTAAGAAAGCCAATAAAGTGTCTTGGAAGAAAGTGAAGACGATCAAGAAGAATAAAACAACCAAGCTGACAGTGAAGCTGTCCAAGAGTCAACGCAGGGCTTGGAAGAAAAAAGCAAAAATTTATTATGCGGTCAGAGCGTACCAGACACAAACGGCGAATGGAAAGAAACAAACTTATTATAGTGGATATGCACAGAAACGATTGAAATAAAATATAGAAAAGGAGAAACGGCAGTGTTTCATCTGATAAAGTGTTGTTTCTGAAAAAAGTTTGAGCCTGCAAAGCCTGTAGTTATAGGGCTTTGCAGGCTTTTTGAAAAAAAGTTAAAAAAAATCGAAAAAAAGTGTTGACATTTTGGTGCCAGCCACATATAATATATCTTGCGTCACGGGAAAGCGCACAAAACAAAGCGCTTAAAGTTCCGGGGTGTGGCACAGTTTGGCTAGTGTACCTGATTTGGGATCAGGGGGTCGCAGGTTCGAATCCTGTCACCCCGATTAGTGACGCTTTACATAAATTAAATAATGGAAAGCACATAATGAGCTTTCCCATATTCATGCGGGTGTAGTTCAATGGTAGAACACCAGCCTTCCAA
>JALEPA010000278.1 GCA_022766515.1 Lachnospiraceae bacterium
CATGACATTGTGGGATGCAATGATCGCTATGTATGAGCGTTATGGCTACTATAAAGATGGTGTTAAGGCAATCACTATGAAGGGTATCGAGGGTCTTGAGAAGATTCAGGAGATCATGAACACCCTGCGCACTAACCCACCAAAAGAGTTCTGCGGTCACAAGGTACTTTCTTTCCGTGATTATGATGCAGATACGATCACAGATCTGGAGAGCGGTGCAGTTACTCCAACAGGATTGCCAAAATCCAATGTATTGTATTTTGATATGTCGGACAAGGTATGGATGTGCGTGCGTCCTTCCGGTACAGAGCCAAAGATCAAGTTCTACTATGGTGTGGTAGGAGAGTCATTGGAAGATGCAGATCGCCAGTCAGAAGAGATGGCAAAAGCAGTAGACGCATTGGTCAACTCCCTGTAAAAAATAATAGTAAGGATTATATAAGCTCTATTCGCCGATGCCGGCGGGTAGGGCTTTTTTGCATTATAGCTTGCAGAGCAAAACGCTGGCTTTGCTCTTTTGCTCCTATATAGTAAATTGCTCGAAAAATGGTGTTATGCCACCAAGAATTGCTATTTTGTTCATAATTTGCACTTGCTCTGCATATATATACAAGATTAGTAAAGAGATTGACAGGGGGAAGTGCTGTGGCAATTGTTGAGATGCGTAATCGGCGTTATAGTTATGCAGATATGGAACGAGATTTACATAAGTTGGAGGAGGCTTACCCGGAGACTGCGCGAGTAAACTCCATAGGAGAGACAGTGGATCACAGGCAAATATATTGTCTGCGGATCAGCAGGCGAAAAGAGGACAGGGAATGTAAACCGATCCTGCTCCAAGCATCAATGCATGGGCGGGAATGGAAAAATACACAATTATTGATGAAAATGGCGGAACGGTTTTTGCAGCAGTATCAGGCAGACCGCCTTTGGGAAGGGATTCCCTACCGCCATTTGTTACGCCACTATGAAGTGCATTTGCTGCCGATGGTCAATCCGGATGGCGTACAGATCAGCCAATTTGGGCTGGGCGGTATCAATGATCCTGTGTTGCGTGAGACGATTTGGGAAGAGATCCGTCACAGTTACAAAGAGATGGCGCACAAACATCGGATCACGAAACGCTGGAAAGGAAATGCCAGAGGAGTGGATCTTAATCGCAATTTCCCGGAGGGATACTGCGCGAGAAAGGGCGCTGGCGAGGGCACAGATGACGAGAAATGCGTTCCAAAGGGGAAAATTGCCTTGCCCGGTGAAGCCGGATATTCAGGAAATCGACCTTTTTCAGAAGCGGAGACAGTTGCATTGTGGCGTTATCTGATGAATATCAAACCAATCCTGACACTGAATTATCATTCGACAGGAGAAGAGATTTTTTATCAAAAATTTTTCTGGGGGCTGGAGGACATCAGCCGTCAGAGCAGTTATCCACTTGTAAAGGAAATGGGAAAAGCGAATGGATCATTGGGAGATATGCTGTCGCAGGCAAAATGTTATTGGGCAACTTTGGAGACAGGGATCGGAAGGGCACCGATATGGCATGCGCAGCTGTATGTGCAGTGGCTTCGCCATAGAAATCTATTGCCGTTGATCTTGGCGGTTGCACCGCGAAAGTATCCGGCAGATTGTGGGTTACAAAACGAAAAAACAGTGGTTTTACCTGGCGAGAAAGACTAATGCAATTTGCGGTAATCTGTCCCACAAAAAAGTGGCGTTCCCCGTTAAAATATGGTAAAATATAAGCACTGAACTTGTAGATTTATGACCGATGGTCATTTCTAACAAAAATAATAGATATTGGGGGATTTTTTTATGCAGGAGAAGTTGGATCAGTGGATTAACTGGACAGAATATGATGAACTTCTGGAAGGATGCCATAATGCACCGCACAACCTGTTGGGTTTGCATGAATTTGGCAAGGGACAGGTGTTTACCGTGTATCGTCCGGAGGCACAAAAGATTACGGTAACGGATAACAAAGGTAATCATCCGATCGAGTTGGAACAGGTCGGAGATGGCAGTGGATTTTTTGGAAAATATGTTCCTTCACAGAAATACAAGAAAAATTATCTGCTGCACATTCAGTATGGGGAGAATGATGTAGTAGTCACAGCAGATCCGTATGCGTTTGATTCGCAGTTGACGGATTATGATCTGTATTTGTTCGCAGAGGGCAATCATTATAACATTTATGAGAAACTCGGTGCACATCCGATGAAGATCAATGGTGTGGAGGGTGTTCATTTTGCAGTATGGGCACCACATGCCAGAGCGGTAAGTGTTGTAGGTGATTTCAATATGTGGGACGGCAGACTGCATTTGATGAGAACCCTGGCAGTGTCCGGCATTTATGAGATTTTTATTCCAAATGTCAAGCCGGGTGCTGTGTACAAATATCAGATCCTCACACGAAATGGTGACATTTTGATGAAGGCAGATCCTTACGCAAACTGTGCGCAGATGCGTCCTGACACTGCCTCTGTGGTAGCAGATCTGCGTGGTTATGCATGGAAAGATAAGAAATGGATGGCGGAGCGTCAGAAGGAAAGTCGCAAGGATCTGTGCAAAAGACCGATGGCAATTTATGAAATGCATTTGGGATCTTGGAAAAAGCGCGTGGAAGATGATGACAATGGTTTCTTCTCGTATCGTGAATTGGCGCCGATGGTGGCTGATTATGTCAAAGAGATGGGTTATACGCATGTGGAACTGATGGGAATTGCCGAGCATCCGTTTGACGGATCATGGGGCTACCAGGTGACCAGTTATTATGCGCCAACGCGCCGATATGGCGATCCACAGGATTTCATGTATTTTGTTGATTATATGCATGAGCAGGGCATTGGTGTGATCCTTGACTGGGTACCGGCGCATTTTCCAAAAGATGCGCATGGACTGGGCTTGTTTGATGGACAACCTCTGTATGAGCATCCGGATCCACGAAGAGGAGAGCATCCGCACTGGGGTACTTATATTTTTAATTACAACAAGCGTGAAGTCAGCAATTTTCTTTTGGCGAACGGTTTGTTCTGGATGAAGAAATTCCATGTGGATGGACTTCGAGTTGATGCTGTGGCATCCATGTTGTATCTGGACTATGGTAAAGATGATGGCGAGTGGCTGCCAAATGAAGACGGCGGTAATGAAAATTACGATGCGATCAATCTTTTCCGCCATATGAACAGCGAATTTGAAAAACAGGTACCGGGCTGCATGATTATTGCCGAGGAGTCTACGGCATGGCCAAAAGTGACCACACCGGCGGCACAGAATGGTCTGGGATTCACTTTCAAATGGAACATGGGATGGATGAACGATTTCCTGGAGTATATGCGCATGGATCCGTTGTTCCGTTCCGGTAATCATGGTCGTTTGACATTTAGTATGGATTATGCCTACAGCGAGAACTTTGTACAGGTACTGTCGCATGACGAAGTTGTACATGGGAAAGGCTCGATGATCAACAAGATGCCGGGAGAGGTCGATGATAAATTTGCCAATCTGAGAGCGGCATATGGATTTATGTATGGACATCCGGGTAAGAAGCTGTTGTTTATGGGACAGGAATTTGCGCAGTATCGTGAGTGGAGTGAGAAACGCAGCCTTGACTGGTATTTGCTTGGCGAGGAGCGTAATGCGCAGATGCAGAGTTATGTCAAAGAACTGAATAAATTGTATCGTGAGAATGAAGCATTGTATGTCAATGATTACGATATGATGGGCTTTGAGTGGATGAGCTGTATGAATGCGGATCAGAGTACGGTTTCCTTTGTACGCCGAGGTTTGACCACTAAGAATCAGTTCCTGTTTGTGTGCAACTTTACGCCTGTGACGAGAGAAGCATTCCGGGTAGGTGTGCCATGCGCAGGAAAATATTCGCTGGTGCTTTCTTCTGATGAAGAGCGGTTTGGCGGTACCGGTGTAAAGAACAAAGATATTGTGACAGCGGACAAGATAACCTTTGATGGAAGAGACTATTCCATCGAGATGACATTGCCTCCATTATCTGTAACAGTGTACCGATTTGATTATAAATAAAAAATATGATATGATTATCCAAATGCGTTCAGAGGGACAAGGGTGTGAACAACAAACGAATGGAGGATATCAAGTATCATGGATAGTACATTGACATTGATGCCTGTATATGGTGTAGATGTATGGGTAGTGGTAATGCTTGTCGTTATTGTATTGCTGGTAGCGGCATTGGTAGCACTTAGTATTTATGGCAAAAAGCTGCAGGAGAGACAGGAGTCTTCCCAGAAGGAACTGGAAGCTGCATCGCAGAATGTCAAATTGCTTGTTATTGACAAGAAACGGATGAAATTTAAGGATTCCGGACTTCCGGCAATGGTGTTGGAACAGGTTCCTAAGTATATGCGTGGTCGTAAAGTGCCTATCGTGAAGGCAAAGATCGGACCTAGGATCATGTCTTTGATCTGTGAAGAGAAGATCTTCGATCAGATTCCTGTGAAAAAGGAGATCCGCGCAACGATCAGTGGAATTTACATCATGGATGTCAAAGGACTTCGCACAAGTTTGGAGGCAGCACCAAAGAGAAAGAAGAAATTTGGTGAGAAGATGCGTGAGTGCGCAGAGAAGCAGTCCAAGAAGCTGAACCAGAAGCGAATCGAACTGGAGCAGGAGACTAAGTCCGGCAAGAAGAAAAATAAATAATACGCCTATAAATACCCCCCTGGGAATTGTGTCGATCTTCAAAAGGCTTCACCTTTTGGAGTCGATGCAAGATCTCAGGGGGTTTGTTTTTGTTCTATAGGGTGATTTACTACTAGCGGATGGTGATCTCCAGTTTGTTTTTGGAGATCGGAGTTCCGTTTAACTCTAAAAAATATTCAATAAACAGCGCAATTTCCTCATCGGTCTGTACCACATTTAGTACAGCGGTTTCAATCGTCATATCAAAAATGCCATAAGGCGTTTGGTAAAAACCATGATAAGGTTTACCAACACAAAATTCCATTTCTGACTGTACCGGTCCCTTCTTGGACAGGACTACAAGGTGCGGCTGTATCTTTAATAAATTGTGACTGCTGATGGTCGGTTCGTTCTCATTTTCGAGCAGAAGTTCATCGTAGGAAACGACATCGGTGCTGCCGATATGGCGATATTTACCCGGTTGGATCGTTTCGATGGAATCCTCTTCCTGTCCATCAGATTGCATACCACGAATGGTCACAAGCACTTCATTTTTTATCATATGAATTCTAAATTCCTTTCTACTAGCCTAATAACCTCATCAATATACCATGTCTTTGTCTGATGTGCAAATGGGAGCGGTGTGCTTGCACTTTGTTACAGGTGGATTTGCACCTATCGTTGTTTCCACCAGTCATAAATGGCACTGTGAAAGGATACCTTTGAAGTAGGGGTTGGTGCTGTGGGGGAAGAAGTGGGCGTGAGGAGACTGTCATAAGCGGTATTTCCCAGATCTTTCTGCAGCTTTTTTTTGGAGTCATCAGGGACAACGGCTGTTGTGTCGTTGACAAAGCAAAGGCTTGGAAACAGGACGCACCACCAATTACGCCCTTTTGCCTGACCAATCTCTACACACAATGCACGATACTCTCCCGGAGGAAAAGTCAGGTCACCATATTGCTTGGCAGGGAAATAGCGTGTTTCTAATGTGACTTTGACCGGATAGTCATATCCATCAGATGCGATCGTTTGTTCTGCTTCCTGTAGGATCGCAGGAAATTGTGCGCGAACCTGTGCTTCAGCATCGGCTAGATCAGAAGTGTGATCTACGGCATTTTGCACAAGTTTCAAAATGGAATCCCGTACACGGAGTTTGAGCAGCTGATCGGTTGTAGAATCACTGTTGGCTATTACATGAAGCCGAAGGATTTTTTTGGCAATCTGCTCTTGTGATGAGCAAGTCGATGTCGCATCCACATATGTAGGACATTGTGTGGATTGTGGCATGGCGTGGTGAATTGGATCCGCTTGTTTGACAGCGCCATCTGATGCATGAAACAACCCCAAACTGAGAAATACTATTAGATAGAAAAAGCTAAAACTACAGATAAAAATCAGTGCATTTCCTGCCCGTTTTTTTCTTCGGGAAAAGAAATGGGCTGCGGTTGGTTTATGTTGTCGCAGTTGCAATAAATATTGAAATAAACGCATAATGATCCTCCGTTTTCAACAAATAATTTGTCTCAAATCTACTGTTTTGCATAGCGGATTGACAGTTGCTGTGCACGAAATACCGGGGTAGAAATGAGAGGTTCTATGTACAATGTTACCGATAAAAATTGATTTATACATGGGCATAGAAGATTATGAATTTTTCTGAAGATTTCATGAACATTTGACAGAAAGGTGCAATTTATCTGGAAATGTGCTATCATTATGCCGATAAATAATGCAACTGGTAAAGGGAAAACGCATGGACAACGATTGCGTCTGTGCAGAAATGAGGAGCTATGAGTGGATTTAAGGTGGCTGGGGAGAAGACCCCACACAGAAAAAAAGTAAAAAAACATCCCAAACTTCGTTTGGCAATGAAAATAATTTTTCTGCTGATCTTGTTGGCGATCATGGTTACGATGATCGTATTTTATGTGAAGTTTGGTGATGACCTGCTGCGGTGGCGTAATGAAGCCAAAGCGGATGTGGCAGCGTCTACGGAAGATACTTTTCGATCTTCTGAGACCAGCTTTATCTATTCCGCAGATAAAAAGGTCATTGCAAAATTAACAGGAGATAAGGATAGCAACTATCTGACCTTTGATCAGATCCCACAATCGGTCAAGGACTGTTTTGTGGTGACAGAGGACCGCGATTTTTATGAGCATGACGGCGTAAACCTCCTGTCGACTATGAAAGCAGCTGTATTGCTGGTGAAGAGCCGACTTAGCCATACGAAAATATCGCGAGGTGGTAGTACGATCACACAGCAGCTTGCCCGTAAGATTTATCTGACGGATGACAAGACCTATGAGCGTAAAGTCCGAGAGATCTTTTACGCGATGGAATTGGAGAAAAAATATACCAAGGATCAGATCTTGGAGTTTTACATTAATAATGTTTGCTTTGCCAATGCCAAGTACGGTATTGAATCTGCGAGCCGGGCTTATTTTAGCAAGCCAACCTCCGAACTGTCTTTGGCAGAGGTGGCATTTTTATGTGCGATCCCAAACCGTCCGGAGACTTACAATCCGCTGACGGGCTATGATAATACGATCAAACGAAAAGACCGTATTTTGGAACAGCTTTTGGCACAAAACAAGATCACACAGGCAGAATACAGCGATGCCATTTATACAGAGATTGTGCTGAATCCGGCAGAGGCGGTGAAGAGCCAGGATTACATGGCAACTTACGCGATCAGTTGTGCGACGAAAGCATTGATGGAGCAGCAGGGATTTGAGTTCCGCTATGAATTTACAACTAAGGCGGATCAGGATGAGTATGATAAAGAATATGAGGAAGTTTACAATGAATGTCGTACCGATCTGAATACAGGCGGTTATCACATTTATACTTCGCTTAGCCGATCCAGACAAAGCAAGCTGCAGAAAGCGGTCAATCAGACGCTGTCCGGTTTTAAGGAAAAGACAAAAGATGGTGTGTATAAACTGCAGGGTGCGGCAACTTGTATTGATAACGAGACAGGATTTGTTGTGGCGATTATCGGTGGACGAAAGCAGAAGTCGACTACCGGATACAGCCTTAACAGAGCCTTCCAGAGTTATCGTCAGCCGGGAAGCTGCTTTAAGCCGCTTGTTGTGTATACACCGGCATTGGAACGCAACTACACGCCTAACTCTATAGTGGACGATTCGCAGTTTAAGGGCGGACCAAAGAACTCGGATGGCACTTACCTTGGAAAGATCACACTCCGCAGAGCGGTAGAAAAGTCCAAAAATGTGGTGGCCTGGCGTTTGTTTGAGGAACTTACTCCACAAGTCGGATTGAGTTATGTGCTGAAAATGCATTTTAATAATATTGTTGATGATGATTACTATCCGGCAGCTTCTCTTGGTGGATTGACCAACGGTGTTACGACGGTGGAGATGGCATCTGCGTATGCAACGATCGCCAACGATGGTATTTACCGTGAGCCAACCTGCATTAAGAAGATCACTGATTCGGAAGGAAATGTCATCCTGAAGAACAACGGCAGCAAGCGCAAAGAGACGCAGGTATATGAAAAGGATGCTTCACGAGAGATGACAGACATTCTTACAGGTGTTTTGCAGACAGGTACAGCGCATGGCCACGCTTTGCAGAATGATATGGCGTGTGCCGGTAAAACGGGAACAACCAGCGATAAAAAGGATGGTTGGTTCTGCGGATACACACCATATTACACAACGGCAGTATGGGTGGGTTATGACTCGCCAAAGACTTTGTCGGATCTGTATGGAAGCACCTATCCGTTGACAATTTGGGAGACTTATATGAACCAAATCCACGAAGGGCTGGAAAAGAAGGATTTCCCAGAGTATGGAAACTCTAGCAAGAAGTCCAAATTATCGGACAGCGATACGGTGACGCAGCCGAAGGAGACACTTGATCCGGATGCGGCAGAACCGGTAGAGACAGAGGAACCAGCAGAAAAGGCAACGCCTAAACCGAAAGTGACGCAAGCTCCGACAGAGGAACCAACAGTGACCGATCCACCGATTACGACGGATACCGATCAGGATACCAGTACACCGGATGATATCCCGGATGATGGCGGTACCGATACTCCGGATGATGTTGGAGGAGACACAACACCAGATACGGAATAAATTACAATAAGAGCAAAACGCCGGTTTTGCTCTTATTTTGAAATAGCTACGGAAGAAGGGGAATGAGTCCTATGAAATTTAGTTTGTGCATGATTGTAAAAAACGAAGAGACAAGATTGGATAGATGTTTGAGCACGCTACAGGTTGCAATGGATGAGATTATTATCGTGGACACCGGATCTGATGATAAAACCAAGCAGATTGCTTCTCGATATACCGACAAAATATATGATTTCCAGTGGATTGGAGATTTTGCAGCGGCAAGAAATTTTGCGGCGTCCAAAGCGACCGGAGATTATATTTATACGGCGGATGCGGACGAATATCTGGAAGAAGAGGATCAACAAAAGCTGCTAACTTTGAAACAGGCATTACTGCCAGAAGTTGATATTGTGCAGATGTTGTATTGCACACCGGCAGAACAAAGTACCGTTTACAATTACGAACAGGAATATCGTCCAAAGCTTTATAAACGACTGCGGGAATTTGTCTGGATCGATCCTATTCATGAGACACTGCGCCTTGACCCGGTGGTATTCGACAGCGATATTTGTGTACAGCATAGACCAACGCCGGGGCATGAAAAACGAGATTTGGATGCTTTGGCAAAAGTGAGTGAAAACAGGCAGGCGATGTCAGCGAAACTTCGCCATATGTATGCTATGGAGTTGTATCGCTGTGGGGAGCCGCAGGATTTTATTAAGGCAGAACCGTATTTCCTTTGGTTGTCTGTACAGGAAGGGGTGTCTGAAGACGCACTGCGAGAGGCCATCTGTGTCTTGATGCGTGGCTATCGACTAAACGGAGACATTCCACATTTTTTGGCGTACGCCATGAGAGACGGCGTGACGCAGCCGACAGCGGAGATGTGTTGTGAATTGGGAGTTTACTTTGAGCAACAGAATGATCTGGCAGAGGCAGCGATGTGGTATCAAAATGCACTTTCCGAGACGGAAAGCATCTTGGATATCCGCACTTCTGGGGAGATAGCGGAGAAAGGGCTGGAAAGATGCAAATGATAATGTTGTAAAGAATTCTATTTTGCTATAAAATAATAGCAGGAGAATAATATATGAATTTTGAGTGGGATGATGAAAAGAATAAAATAAATTTTGCAAAACATGGTATTGATTTTGAAACTGCTATGTTGGTGTTTAATGATCTTCAAAGAATTGAAATTTATGATATGGAGCATAGTACAGAGGAGGATAGATATAATACAATTGGAATGGTAAATGATGTAATATTTGTTGTATATACAGAGCGAAAGGATAACATTCGCCTTATATCAGCAAGAATAGCAACTAAAACAGAAAGGAGTATATATTATGATCAAGACAGCTACTTTAACTAGAGACCAAAAACCGACTGCTGAACAGATTAAGCAGATACAGGAAGCAGCCAAAAGAGAAATTGTGTATGATGATGATTCACCAGAACTTACTCCTGCAATGGAAAAGGCATTTCGATTGGCTGCAAAAAACAGAAACACTCATAAGAACACGGCAATTTCATAATGCTGGAAAATGTTTTATGGGCTGGGCAAATCTTAACGCTTAGAAATTGGGCAGATACACTATATGAGATAGTTAAAAATTCTATAGTGTTATCTGCCTAATTTTCGATTTTATTTAAGCCTTCAAAGTCTCTGCAATCTCATCCAGTTCCTTCATCCACAGATTAGCACTTGCGTCACTTGGCATGCGCCAATCGCCGCGAGGTGACAAAGCCACGCTTCCCACTTTTGGACCATCTGGCAGGCAGGAGCGTTTGAACTGCTGCGCAAAGAAACGCCAATAGAAGGTGCGAAGCCATTTATAAATAGTCTCCGGAGTGTATTCATCAGCAAAAGCATATTTTGCCAAGCGGAATATTTTGCTTGGGCAGTAGCCGAAACGCATCAAATAGTATAAGAAGAAGTCGTGCAGTTCATATGGACCGACCAGATCCTCTGTTTTTTGTGCGATCTTTCCATCTTTTGGCGGCAAAAGTTCGGGACTGACAGGGGTATCCAACACATCCATAAGGACGGACTGTAATTCCTTATTTTCAGCAGTTTCTGCATAATAAAGAACAAGATAACGAACCAGAGTCTTTGGCACGGAAGCGTTGACACCGTACATAGACATATGATCGCCATTGTAAGGTGCCCATCCAAGTGCCAACTCTGACATATCTCCGGTACCGATAACCATACCATTTGACTGGTTGGCGAGATTCATAAGGATCAAAGTACGCTGTCTTGCCTGGGCATTTTCATAAGTGACATCGTGGACGGATGCATCATGACCGATGTCACGAAAATGAAGCTCTACAGCCTCGTGAATTGGAATTTCGGATAATGTGGCTCCCAGATTTCGTACCAGCGTGCAGGCGTTTTGATAAGTGCGGTCTGTCGTGCCGAAACATGGCATGGTAACGGCTTGGATGCCGCTTCGATCCAGCCCCAGCATGTCAAATGCCATCGCAGTGACCAAAAGAGCCAAAGTGGAATCCAGTCCACCGGAAATGCCGATGACAGCACTTTGACAGTGAGTGTGTGCCAATCTCTTTTTGAGCCCCATTGCCTGAATGTGAAGAATTTCTTCGCATCGGCGATTGCGGTCTGCCTGATCGTTTGGAACGAATGGTGTTTTGTCGTAGTGTCTTGTTAATGGGGTTACCGTTATCTCATCAAATCTAAAATGCACGGTTTGATAATCACTTTTACCGGTGTTGTCCGATACAGGATTTTCATAGGTAAATGTCGTGATTCTCTGTCGTTCACTTGTCAATCGTCCAAGATCGATCTCGGATAAGATCATGCCAGTCGTAAAACGGCGGGACTCCTGCAACAGAGTGCCGTTTTCTGCAATGAGATTGTGTCCGGCAAATACAAGATCTGTAGAGGATTCTCCTTCTCCTGCGTCAGCATAAATGTATGCAGCAAGCAGTCGTGCCGATTGGTTTGCCACGAGACTGCGACGGTAAATATCCTTTCCGGTCGTCTCGTCACTCGCAGAAAGATTAGCGATCACAGTCGCACCATGTACGGCATGTCTGCCGGATGGAGGATTTGCAGACCAGAGATCTTCACAGATCTCAACACCCAGAGTAAATCCCTTGAGGTTATCTGCTTCAAATAAAATATTGGTACCAAACAGTACGCCGATAGACTCTTCGCCATCGCAGTCTTTGATTTCCGGCGGAACATCAATAAAATCCCATCCGATAGAAGGCGCAGCACTAAAATGGCGTCCTTCGTAGAATTCAGAATAGTTTGGAATGTGAGTTTTTGGGATCAATGCTTGCAATTCACCGTGCAGTACGATCGCTGCCACATTATAAAGCATATTTTTATAGAGATAAGGCAGACCAACGATCGTGATCATGTCCATATTTCTGGATGCGTCAATAATATGTTGCAAAGCTTCCAAAGCACCGTGCAGCAAATTGTCCTGCAAAAACAGGTCACCACAGGTGTAACCGGTCAGGCACAACTCTGGAAATACAGCCAATTTGGCATGTTCCTCATGCGCAAGCTTCATATATTTTATAACCTGCGCGGCATTAAATTCCGGATCGGCAACACGGATTTCCGGTGTGATCGCCGCTACTTTTACAAATTGATCTTTCATGGTATCCCTCGCTTTATTTCTTATAAATATTCCTATTTATTGTAACGATAATTACATATGCTTGCAACACAAAATCAAATTTCAGCGATTGCTTCATGCGGATCCGGTTGCATTTATCATTTTAAACAAAAAGTGGACGAAATATTTGTGAAATATGTTCTATTTACAAAAAAATAATAGTTGTTATAAAAAAGATAATAGTTGTTATAATGAAATTACTTAAATGTGAGAACGATACCACAAGAAACAAACAGGTAAATTCATGAAGGATAACTGTAATGTAAACGAAAATATTTTAAGGAGAAAGGACTATGGATTATAAGTCATCAGCAAAGAGTCTGTTGACCGTGATGCATAGAAATGGAAAATGTAGATAGAAACGAGGGATTGCTATGAATGATTTGGGAAAAAGATTGGCAGAAAAGACAAAGCAGTTGGAGCAGGTAGCATTTAGTGGTGCGCTTCGTCCAAAGTTTCATTTAGCACCGCCAACAGGCTGGATGAATGATCCAAATGGATTATGTCAATATAACGGTATTTACCATGTGTTTTTTCAGTATTCCCCTGAGGATGCAGAGGGATCCGGCATGAAAAATTGGGGACATTATAGCAGCCCTGACCTGATCAACTGGGACTACCGGGGTGCCGTTCTTTTTCCTGATGAGCCAATTGACAAAGACGGTGTTTATTCCGGTTCGGCTTTGATCCGTGAGGACGGAATTTATCTGTATTATACGGGAAATGTCAAAGAAGGCGAAGGGTTCGATTATACCTATGAAGGTCGGGGTGCCAATACGATTTTGGTAGTATCACCGGACGGAAAGCAGTTTGGAAAGAAAGAACTGCTCATGGATCATGCGGACTATCCGCAGGATTGTACCTGCCATGTAAGAGATCCCAAAGTGTGGAAGCAGGAAGATCGTTATTATATGGTACAGGGGGCAAGAAAGATCGATCCGACACAGAAGGAGCATGGAGAACATAATGACATTGGCGAGATCCTTGTATTTACCTCCGAAGATGCCCGCCGTTGGCAGCTTTGCAACCGTGTGACAACACCAAAGCGATTCGGCTATATGTGGGAATGTCCGGATTATTTTACCTTATCCCAGGGTCAGGTGAAGATTTTATCAGTATCACCACAGGGCGTGCCGGAAGAAACCTATCGCTATCAAAATATTTTTCAATCCGGTTATTTTCGGTTGCAGGGGGATTTGGATGGGGAGTACACCTTGTCCGATTTTGTGGAATGGGATCGTGGTTTTGACTTTTATGAGCCACAGACTTTTCAGGACGAAAGAGGTAGAAGAGTGTTGATCGGATGGGCGGGGATCCCTGATCCGCACTATGACAATCAGCCAACGATAGAAGAGGGCTGGCAGCATTGCTTGACTATGCCGAGAGAGATCCGGTATGAGGATGGAAAAATCAAGCAATATCCGGTCGTGGAAATGCAGAAGCACCGAGATCAGCTTATCTGGAATGACGGGGAAGATGGATTCCGCCTTACGCAAAAGGCGTGGGAATGGCAGCTGCAGCATTTGGAAAAGGAATGGTGCATCCGAATAGCAGATGCAGGTACACAGAGTGGCGTTTGCTTGCAATTTCACGAAGGCGTATTTGAGGTGTCCTTTTTTGGGGACAGTGCAAAAGAAGTCGGAAGAGGAAGAACAACAAGAAAAATGTTACTACAATCTGTGGACAGCCTTAGTATTTACTATGATGTCTCCATTATGGAAGTGTATTTGAATGGAGGCGAGCTTGTATTCACAACGAGATTTTATACGACAGATTCTCTGGAAATCATGACAAGTCCCTCAATGGGGACAGGAAGTCTGTGGAGTTGGAAGTAAGACTTGTTGTGGAGCCGGAAGTAAGACTTGCGGTATTGCGAAGGCACTTTCCCTGTGGTATTCTATATAGTACATAGAAACCTAGATAAAGGAAGTGAGTACATGGTAGTAGATAAAAACCGATTTGATGATCTCGGTGTGAAGAACTGCAAACAGTGTGGTCGCAGGATGCATCCGGAGTATGCGAAGGATATTTGCCCGGAATGTCAAGAGTTAAATTTGTTTGGTGAAGTGAAAGAATATATTCGCAATAATGATGTCAATGAGGCCGATGTGGCGGAGCATTTTGGACTGCCAAATCGCAAAGTGCGCGCCTGGATCCGCGAGGGAAGGATACAGTACAAGAATACGGATGGAGCGTCCGTGTCACAGGTGTATTGTCAGATCTGTGGAGCACCGTTGGATTTTGGCAATTTATGTGCAAAATGTCGTCATATGCAAGGTTTGGAAGTAGTTGTTAAGCAATACAAGAACGATTCCGAAGGCATGATGCGTTTTATGAAAAACGACAAATAAAACAGCGATATTGCGGTGGTTTTGGGGGTTAAGATATCTTTGAAATCTATTGACACATTTTTGCAATAAAATGAAGTTACCATAAAAATTTGCGTTTTGATGCATGGAAATATGGTGATTGTTTCAAAAGATTACCTAGCAATGCTAGAATTTTCAAGGGAGATTTCCTAATGTTTCCTATGGTATTATATAGGTATAGTAAAAGAGCATGATAATTTATTATCATGCTCTTTCTGTATCAAGGGACAATGCTCACAATGTAGTGGTATTGTAAAGCAAAACGCTGGTTTTGCTCTTTTAACACCAATGAAAAGAATCGGACATTTGTAGTACGGGGGTTATGAAGAAGAGGAGGGAAGTTATGGGAAACAGTAGGATTGAATTGCAGAATCTGACGAAGTATTATTACTCAGAAACTGCAGTGACACAGGCATTGCGAAAGATCAATCTGCAATTTCACATGGGCGAATTCGTGGCGATTACCGGTGAGAGTGGAAGCGGTAAATCCACATTGCTGAAAGTGATCAGCGGAATGGAGACTTTTGACGATGGAGAGCTTTTCGTGGATGGAGAGCCGACTTTTCAATTTGACGAAGATGATTGGGAAGAGTACCGCCGTCGGAAGATCGGTTTTGTTTTTCAGGATTATAGTCTGATCGGACATTATTCTGCAAAGGAAAACATTGTGATGGCATTGCTTGTCATGGGGGAAGATAAGGACATTGCAGAAAAAGAGGCAGAGCTGTATTTGACACGAGTTGGTCTTGAAAAGCAGATGAACCAACGGGCGTCGAAGTTATCCAGCGGACAGAAACAGCGTTTGTCGATCGCCAGAGCCCTGGCAAAAAAGACGGACATCATTGTAGCAGATGAGCCGACCGGAAACCTGGACAGTGAGACGGGAGAGCAGATCATTAAACTGCTGAAAGACTTGTCCAAAGACCATTTGGTCATCATGGTAACACACAATTATGAGCAGGTAGAGAGCTATGTTACGAGAAAGATCCGCCTGCACGATGGAGAATTGGTGTTAGATGTACCGGTGAACGAGCAGGAAAATATTGATGAGGAGAGTTTGCAGGAGAGGGAGTTATCAGAAGAGAAACAGGGAGAGATGTCAGAAGGGGAGACATTGAAACCTGAGAAGAGCAGGAAAGAGGAGAGGAAACGGGAGCGTTATCTGGCACATGTCTTTGCAAATCTTAATTTTCGTACACAGTTTGGCAGAGTGGTATTATTCTCCATATTTTTTCTTGTCACAGCGGTGATATCGTTCCTATTTTTGGGACAGATCCATATGAATCGTGATGATATATTTACCAAAAAATATTCCAATGCCGGGTATTTGCAGCAAAATGAGAAACGATTGTCTGTAAAGCGTCAAGACGGCAAAAAGATCGATCAAAAAGATCTGGAGAAACTGCGAAAGATCGCGAATGTCGTGGATGTCGATCAGTATGACTTGGTAAATGATATTCAATATCATTATATCAAAGGAGAAGACTATGAGTACGATTATCGCAGCTATATGTCTGAGGATATGTGGGATTCAGAAGAGGGTAGCGAGACAGAAGCGGAAGGGCAGTTTTATGATGTCAGCTTTACCGATAAGGAGCGTTACATGCGTTGTAGCAGCAGCCTGAAACAATCGGATCTTGCACAGGGAGCTTTGCCCAAAACGCGTGATGAAATTGTCATGAACGGGAATGAAAAATACAAGGTTGGTGATGAGATCGTCATGTATTTTACCAACCAAAATCTATGGGGATCGGATGAAAATTATATTCAGAAAAAACTGAAAGTAGTCGGACTGTTAAAGAGTACGACGCATCAGATCTATTTTTCACCGGCATTCTGTGAAATGTTAGCCAGCACAGCACATGCAGGTAAAGTATATTTTCAGTACAACTACAGTAAAATGACCTGGAAATATGAGAATTCGGCAACATTGACTGCAATTGTTGGAGAGGGGTTAGCCGACAATCAACTTCGGTCATCCGCAAAGTATGGTGAAGAACTTGACAGCTTTGGATTGGCAAATTGGGATGGGCGCATGACCATACAGTTATATGACGATAACTGGAAATTATATAATGTTGAAGAAACTTACGATGCCGATGGAAATGCACAGTTCGATCAAGATGGCAATCCTATTACCAGAGAGAAAAAGCAAGGAAAGGACGACAATGCCAGTGTTACTTCTGATACAAGCGGACACGGGGCTATTTTTGTAGAAGTGTCCGAAAATATGTACAACCACTTTTTCCGAAGAGACACCAAACAGGCATCCGTCTATATCAATAGTTATGCAAAGACAGATCATGTCATCAAAGCACTGAACGACAACGGATATGATGCGATCAGCACCCTGCGTGTGGGCAGTGATAAGTATGATGATGAAAAAGTCCAGAATCGACTGCGTACCTTGGGTATTGCTATTGTGTTACTGGTAGTTATGATGTTAGCAGAGATTTTGATCCTTCGTTCTTTGATGAAGATCCGTATCAAAGATCAGTTTGTCATGAAAAATATGGGAATGAAATTACGGCTTGCAGATCGGATCGGTTATGTGGAAATGTTCCGATATTGTTTGTTTGCGGTCGTATTAGCGGCTGTTGCGATAAATCTGGCTGGCTTAGGGGTGCCAGTGATCCACGAAATGTTATATTATTACGAACTGCCGCAGTACATCGTATATGTCTTGTACAACTTAGTGACGATGATCTTGATGGTTACAGCGTTTAATCACTTACTGAGGGGGAGGATGGACAAATGATTCAATTAAATAAACTGGATAAATATTTTAATCGCGGCAAGAAAAATGAGCTGCATGTTTTGAAGAACATTGATCTGGAACTGCCTTCCACCGGGTTTGTCTGTATCTTGGGAGAAAGTGGTTCGGGTAAGACGACTTTGTTAAATACAATAGGTGGCTTAGACACTTTTCAGGGCGGAACGATCGCATTTGATGATCTCCAAATGAATAAGTATGAGCCGAAAAAAGTGGAGGCATTACGAAGCGAAAAGCTGGGTTATATTTTTCAAAGCTACTATTTGCTGCAGGATTATTCTGTGGCATACAATGTTAAGCTGGCTTTGAGTAAATATGATCTGACAGAAGAGGAAAAAGATGCCAGAGTCGATTATGTATTAAAACAGCTGGGAATCTCCAGATTTAAAAAAAAGCTGGTATCAAAGCTGTCAGGTGGTCAGCAGCAGCGTGTGTCGATCGCCAGGGCTTTGGTCAAATCTCCACAGATTATTTTGGCGGATGAGCCTACAGGTAATTTGGATGAAGAAAATACGATCCGTACCATGAGCATTTTGAAGAGCATTTCCAAAAGCTGTTTGGTGGTACTTGTGTCACATGAACGGCGGATCGCAGAGTTTTTTGCGGATCGTATCATAGAGATTCGGGACGGTGAGATCGTCAAGGATTGGGAAAATGCGAATGAAGATGGCTATATGCGCGGAGATGACGGTAATATCTATTTGCCGGAGCTGTCAAAGGTGAGTTTGGAACAGGATGACATTGCTATCAATGTGTACCAAGAAGCGGACACTACGGAAGAGCCGATCAAGCTGCAAATGGCATGGAAAAATGGAAAATTGTATATCCGAAGTGATATGCAGAGCGATGTGATCTTTGCAGGAGAAGAGGCTGGATGCGAGATCAGTGATGATCCAAGACCGGAGTTGGACCTGGAGGAAGTGGAACAGTTTGATTATCATTTGGAGAAGCTTCCAACCAAAAAGTCAGCTAATCTGCCAGGTAAGGAGATCTGGCGGATCGCTACGGAAAACATTCGCATGATGGGAAAAAAGCAGATCTTTGTTGTAGTGATCATGTTGATCACATCGGTGCTTTTGACCTTGATGGCAGCAGACTTTTATACGACCGTTTCTGTTAATCCGGAAGATATCGTAGCAGACGATTCGCATTATATTGAAGTCGCCATAAAGAGAGCGGGAAGTTTTGCAGAATCTGATTTCCGCAAGCAAAAGCAGGATTTTTTTGACAAAGTAGTTGCCAAAGGGGACCGTAAAGAGAAGGTGTTTTGCGACTCGGCAAATGCAGCGTCCATTAAGTACCGGGATCTGTATCAGATGTCAGGGTTAAATGCGAATTTCACTAATTTTTCTTTCGTAGACATTAAGAATATCGACGAGAAAGATTTGATCGCAGGCCGTTTGCCGCAGAACAAAGACGAGGTTGTGCTTGATGCAGCATTGGCACAGAGATTTATGCGTTCTGACTCACCCCTTGCGGTAATGTTTCATTCAGAGAAGGACTTTGTCGGACAAACGCTCCGTATTGAAAATTCGCAGAAGGAGACGCTCATTGTAGGCATCAGCAATATTGGAGAAATGAGTATTTTCTGTAAACAGAATCTCATTTTAGGATTGGCGTCTACCGGATATGACATTGCCAGTGTCGAGGAGTTGCAGCAGGCTTATCCTGATAAATATCAGGATATTAGCTTGAAAGACAATGAAGTCATGATGAATCAAAGCGAATATGAGAGAGAAAAAAGTTATTCGGATTTCCAGGGTGGTGGTGAGATGTTTACCAACTTGGGAAACGGAATTTCTTATGACAATTATTATGATGATTTTTCAGGGGAGACAACGCAGGAGAATGATACGGTGTTCTATATAACAGGCAGTTTCCCTGATGACTTTTCGGCGAAATATGTGTTGAATGACAACGGATGTTTCCAGATGGTTCGAGATACGGCTGTATCGAGTGGAAAATGTAAGATTTATATCAAAGACCAAGAGGAGAGAGAGGCGGCTGTAAAGGAAATACAAAAGGCTGCGAAATCTTATGTTGAGTATTTAAAGGTATCGGTAACGGTACCGTATGAAGCGCAGATACAGCAGTATAAGGATGCACGACGCGAAGCGGTAGGAACAAAGAAACTGTTCGTATTGCTCGTTGTGATCGTGAGTATGTTAATGATCTACTTTACGATTAAGTCTAACGCAACCGCACGAATGGAAGAGTTGACCGTATATCGTCTGATCGGTATCGGCAGGCGTAGTGTACTGAAATCGTATCTCATCGAGATGATCTTGATCAATGCATATACGACACTTCCGGCGGTGGTCATTACCAGTATTGTGCTGCACTTTATTTCCGGTATTCCGTCAATGGGAGTTGACATGACATTCCCTTGGTGGTGTGCGATCGTATTGGTGGCGCTTGTCTGCCTTGTCAGTGGCGTTATCAGTATGCTTCCGGTGCACAGGATCCTTTCCAAACCACCGGCAGAGTTGGCGGTTAAAGAGTAAAGGAAATGAGCCTGTCTCGCAATAGAGAATGAAATACAATGAAAACTTCCTTGTTTGGATAAAAATTTCCAAATAAGGGAGTTTTTGTTAGTTTACGGAATGGAAAATTGCGCTATAAGGCTGTAATGACCGTATATAGGAAGATTGCCCCTGTAATGATGCAGTGCTGTGTGGGCGATCTTTGGTCTTGCAAAATATTATGCAGGCATTTAATATAGGTTACGAAACAACTGTTGCGATCATATCGTAGGAATTAGAAAAGAGGTAAATATGAACATAAGAAAAAGAGTAATAGCGATGACAATTTGCATGGCGTTGTTGTTTGGCGTGATCGGAAGCAGTGATGCAACGGTATCTGCAGCTTCCAAGGTGAAACTGAACAAGACAAGTGTAACGCTAGTTGCAGGCACAGCAACAAAGCTAAAAGTAACAGGAACGAAGAAGAAGGTTAAATGGAGCACTTCCAAAGCTTCCGTAGCAAAGGTATCGTCTAATGGAAAAGTTACAGCTGTCAAGGCGGGAAAGGCAACGATCACTGCTAAGGTGAAAGGCAAGAAGTACCGCTGTAAAGTGACGGTGACGAGTAAAAAATCCGCTGCACAGTCAGTGTTAAGTATCGTCAACAAAGAGCGTAAGAAACAAGGTCGTAAAGCGTTGAAGCTGGATGCGAAATTGACAAAAGCGGCACAGAAGAGAGCAAAAGAATTGACGAAAGTGTTTGCACATGAGCGTCCGGATGGTTCTTCCTGCTTTACCGTGCTCAAAGACTATCATATTTCTTATATGGCATGCGGTGAAAACATTGCAGCGGGACAGCCTACGGCAAAGGAAGTTATGAATGGCTGGATGAATTCCGATGGACACCGTGAGAACATTTTGAGTACCAATTATGGTAAGATCGGCGTTGGATTGTATAAGGTTTCAAATGATCCATATACTTATTATTGGGTACAATTATTTACGGATTAAGTAATTGCAGCTTAGTGAAGTGACACCACTAAGAATTGCTTTAGCAATTCTAATAAATTTAGGAGGCAGGTTGTTTTGCACAAGTTATCATTTCAATGGAGTCGTAAAATGAAGTTCGCGGTCAGCACCGGTAGTGCGATCGCGGTGATTTTGATCTGCGCACTCCTAGTATCGACACTGATGCCGCCACAGCAGGACGGAGCCAAGGTGGCGCAGGGCAAGTCAAACAAAAAGACAGTTGTAAAGACAAATTTTCAACAGGCATCCGGAGAATTTCGCGGTGTCTGGATCTCCTTTATGGACATAGGGAGTGAAAAATATACAAAGGCGCAGTATTGCGCATACATAGACAATATGTTTAATGACTGCAAGGCAAAGGGATTCAATGCGGTCATTATGCATATGCGTCCTTTTGCGGATGCACTTTATCCATCTGCGTATTTCCCCTGGTCAAAATATATATCCGGCAAAGCGGGAAAAAATCCGGGATTTGATCCGCTGCAATATGCCGTGCAGGCGGCGCACAAGCGTGGGTTATCTTTTCATGCATGGGTCAATCCTTATCGAATTACCAATGATGATACGAATGTGAGACATTTGCCAAAGTCATCGATCGCGCGCAAATGGGCGACTTCCAAAAATAAAAAGAAACGCCGTAATGTTTTGGCATGGGAGGGAAAATTATATTTCAATCCGGCATCCAAAGATGTGCAAAATCTTGTGTCCAACGGTGTGAAAGAGATTGTACGGAATTATGCAGTAGATGGAATACATTTTGACGATTATTTTTATCCAAATCTGGGTACAAAATATAAAAAAGTATTTGATGCAAAGGAATATAAGGCGTATGTAAAGCGTTGCAAAAAGAGTCATAAAAAGGCAATGTCGATCGTACAGTGGCGCAGAAACAATGTTTCGGTCATGGTGAAACGAATCTACACGGCAGTACATAGACTGGATGCGCGCTGCGTATTCGGGATCAGTCCGGCGGGCAATTTAAGCAACCTGTATGCGAAAAATAATTATTATTCCGATGTGAAAAAATGGATGGCAACGACCGGATATATCGATTACATTTGTCCGCAGATCTATTGGACGAACAGCCAACAAACCTGTCCGTTTAATGGGACATCTGCAAAATGGCTTTCTTTGCCAAGAGCAGCTTCGGTAAAAGTATATGTCGGTCTGGCTGGTTACCGTGCAGGCATGAGCAAAAAAGAGGCAAAGGCAGTGACGGATGCAGCTTGGGGAACAAGCCGTAAAAATCTGCAGAAACAGTTGCAATATTTGCGTACGCAGCAAAGTTGTGGAGGCTTTATTCTCTTCTCATACAGTGATCTGCAGCGCAAATCTGCTCAAAAGGAAATGAAGAACTTCTTGTCTCTTCTTAAATGACAAAGAAAAGAGGGTACAACATGGAATGGAAAGGTATTGAAAAGAAAGAAGAAGGTAAATTTATTACCAGATATGATATTACTTACGAGACAGTCGATCATAAGGAAAAGGTTTATGAAATGATCAGCCGTAACAAAGCGATCGAATCACAGGAACAGTTACGCGGGGAAAAGCCGGATGCTGTCGTGATCATGGCGACTGATGAATCCGGGGAACGGATCGTGTTGAGCAAGGAGTTTCGCATGGCAGCAGGATCGTGGGTGTACAATTTCCCGGCTGGTCTGATCGATCCGGGCGAGACGCCGGAGCAGAGCGCGAAGCGGGAACTTCGTGAGGAGACAGGGCTGGAATTGTATGAGATCAATGATGAACTTGGACTGAGTTACAGTGCGGTCGGATTTAGCAATGAAATGAATGTCTGTGTCATCGGAAAGGCACGAGGCACTTTTCATGAAAGTACATCGACCGTAGAGGAGATCGAGGCCGGCTGGTATACCAAGGCGGAGATCCGCAAATTGCTGCAGACAGAACGATTTGCCGCGCGTACTCAGGCATATTGCTATCTTTGGAGTAGAGAATAGATTCCATAGATAGGGCAATACTAATCTGGAAGCCTATAAAAAGCATGACAGATTGGAGAGCTTGAGTATGAAACAATTACAGATCGAAAAAGTTACCGGAAGAGAAATCTTGGATTCGAGAGGCAATCCGACCGTAGAGGCGCAGGTGTTACTGCAAGATGGAACGATCGGGCTGGGAGCGGCACCGAGTGGGGCGTCGACGGGTGTTTATGAAGCATTGGAGCTTCGCGATGAAGATATGACACGGTATCACGGAAAAGGCGTGATTGAAGCAGTACAGAATATCAATAATACATTAAATGATGTTTTGCGTGGGATGAACGCAGCAGAAACTTACCAGATCGACCGGGTGATGAAGCAGGTAGATGGCACAGAGGACAAATCTCGTCTGGGAGCGAACAGTATCCTGGCAGTGTCGATCGCAGCGGCAAGAGCAGCGGCACAGTCGATGGACATTCCACTCTATCGTTTTTTGGGTGGTGTTTCCGGAAATAAACTTCCGGTTCCGATGATGAATATTCTTAATGGTGGTGCGCATGCTGCCAATACTGTTGATGTGCAGGAATTTATGATCATGCCGGTTGGCGCAGAAACTTTTGCGGAAGGACTGCGGCAGTGTACGGAAGTGTTTCATTCTCTTGCCAAGAGACTGCGCTCCAACGGACACAATACTTCGGTGGGAGATGAGGGCGGATTTGCACCGGATCTGTCGACTGACGAGGAGGCGATCCAGTATATTATTCAGGCAGTTGAGGATGCCGGATATGAGCCGGGAAAAGACTTTATGCTGGCGATGGATGCAGCCGCCTCTGAGTGGAAAACAGGACAGACCGGAGAATATAAATTGCCAAAAGCAGGCAGTGTTTTTTGTTCTGATGAATTAATTGCACATTGGTCCGGACTCATCAGCAAATATCCGATCATATCGATCGAAGATGCATTAGACGAAGAAGACTGGGACGGTTGGAGAAGATTGACAGATCGGCTGGGGGATAGAGTGCAGTTGGTCGGAGATGATCTGTTTGTAACCAATACCAAACGATTGGCGAGAGGGATCGAAGGTGGATGTGGCAATTCGATCTTGATCAAACTAAATCAGATAGGAACCCTGTCCGAGACGATGGATGCGATCAAATTGGCAAAACAACATGGTTATACTGCGATCGTTTCTCACCGATCCGGAGAGACGGAGGATACAACCATTGCAGATCTGGCGGTAGCGTTAAATGCCGGACAGATCAAAACCGGTGCGCCTTCCCGCAGTGAGCGTGTTGCCAAATATAACCGTCTGCTTCGGATTGAGGAACAGCTTGGGTTTGCTGCGTCCTATCCGGGAATGCATGCTTTTGGAGTGAAGAGATAAAACGCAATACATTGCACTTTATCTGCTAAAATACAACTTAATACGAAATGTATTGCGTTTTATTTTGTTTGAGATATAATATAATGTAAAGCAAGAGCAAAGCACTGGCTTTGCTCTCTTTTTTGAATAGGAAACTGCTTGTAATGTGTTGCACAAAATTGTGTGTGGAAATGAGGTTTTGTATGGTAAATAATTTGAATGAACGCATGCGTAATTACAGAATTGAGTATCCGCTTACGCAAGAAGAATTGGCTGAAAGATCGGGTGTCAGCTTGCGGAGTATACAGTTATTTGAAAAGGGAGCGGATATTAAGTGGAGTAACTTGGTGAAACTATTAAACGCACTTGATCTGGCGGAGAACATACAAATGCTTGTTCCGGATATAACAGAGCGTCCTTCTTATCAAATGAAACAGGAAAGAAGAATGCGCGCACCGAAAAAAACAAATAGAGAAACACATAAAACATCATTTGTTTGGGGGGATGAGAGATGATAGAAAATGTCGAAGTGAAAATGTGGGGAACCACGATAGGGTATTTACATTTAGACGGGAAAAAACCATATGCGGCGTTTGAATATGATCGTGACTTTTTGCAAAGTGGAATAGAGCTTGCCCCTATTTATATGCCATTGTCAAATCGTGTATTTGAGTTTCCTAATTTGACGGGAGATGCGTTTCATGGGGTACCGGGGATGATTGCGGATTCGCTGCCGGACAAATTTGGAAATGCAGTTATTAATAAATGGCTGTCCTCAAGAGGAATGACCGAACAGGATTTTAATGTATTGGACCGTTTGTGTTATACGGGAAGTCGTGGAATGGGAGCGTTGGAGTATTATCCTGCAAATGGTCCGGACATTCCGGAGGACGAGAGCGTAAATGTTAAAGAAATGGTTCGATTTGCATCTGATATTCTGCAATCTCGCACAGATGTGGAATTGAAGTGGGAGGACAATCTGACAAAAGCGCAGTTACTTCAATTAGGAACTTCCGCAGGCGGGGCAAGGGCAAAAGCGATTATTGCGTGGAATCCAGAAACAGGAGATGTGCGTTCCGGGCAGGCAAATTTGAAAGAAGGCTATGATTTTTGGATCATAAAATTTGATGGAGTGTCTCGAAATGGAGATCATGGCTTGGAGGATCAGCCACAATATACAAAGATTGAATATGCGTATTACAAGATGGCTTGTCTTGCCGGAATTAATATGAACGAGTGTCGTCTATTGGAAGAAAATGGGAACTATCATTTTATGACAAAACGATTTGATCGGGTCGAAGGAAAAAAACTACATATGCAAACACTTGGGGCTGTTGGACACATTGATTATAATATTCCCGGTCTGTGCAGCTATGAACAGGCAGTTGTGTATATGAAAAAAATGGGACTTTTGAAATCGGAAATAGAACAATTTTATCGTCGTATGGTATTTAATGTATTGGCGGTGAATCAAGATGATCATGTGAAAAATGTTTCATTTCTGATGGATAAAAGTGGCACATGGAAGTTGTCTCCGGCATATGACATTACCTTTTCTTATGATAAAACTAACCGTTGGCTTTCGGCACATCAGATGTTGATCAATGAAAAAAATGAGCATATATTGCGAGAAGATTTACTCGCAGCGGGAAAACACATGGGGATTTCAGCGGTTGCAAGTAAAAACATCATAGCACAGGTACAGGAAGCGATCGCAGAATGGATGTCGCTGGCGGATCAAGTTGGAATTCGTGAAAACACAGCAACAGCCATTCAGCAAATGCTTCGGGAATCAGAAGTGTGAGACATTAAATCGAACTTTTACTCATTTAAGATCTCGCTCATATCCTGGATCATTTCTTCGTCCTTCAGACGGAACAAAAATTCCACACGGCGGGAGGCGTTTTGGTCCTCCTTGCCGTTTTCGTCCATCACCGGATTACTGTAGGATTTTCCGTTCGCCGTGACGATCTTTCTAAGCTTATTGATCTTACTTTCTGACAGTACGCCCTTGTTGGTGTCCAGGCAAAAAGTAGCAACGGACAAGGCTCTTTTTTGGGACAGCTCCAAATTAAACAGGTAATCACCCTGTGTATCTGTATGTCCCTCGATAATGATTTCTGAAACATAATCGTTAAACTGTTTGTCCGTCAAAACTCCGATATATTTTGGTAAAAACTTTTGCAGTAATTCTTCACCGGAAGATTTGAGTGCAAATTGTCCGGAATCAAATAAAATGCTCGAATCCAAAGCGATCGATCCTGTCTTGGAATCAACATTCACGCTTAAGTCCGTGCCGTCAAACTCTTCTTTCAATGCCTGGATCAATTCGGTACGAATACCGATCAATTTATCTAACTGTTCCTGCTGTTCATCTAACTGCTCCTGCTGCTTGGCAACAAGTTCCTGTTGAGAGATCAATTCCTGTTCCTTTTGCTCGTATCGCTTTTGAGATTGCAGAATGGTAAAGGAAATGATCAAAATAAATATCAAAAGCAGGGCTGCCATCATATCGGAATAAGACAGCCAATAACTGGTCTCCTCTTCCGGACGCTTTTCCTTAGGTCTTCTCATAGTAATCTCCATTCTTGTGACTATTTATTAATATTTAACAAATAACAAATTGCCATATGTTACTTTTTCAATTCCTGTGCGATCTTGACAGCAAGGTCATCGCCAAATTGATCAAGAAGCTGTTCAAGCTGCATCATCTGCAACGCCTGGGCATCGTAAAAAGAAGAAGAGGCTGTAGGGTTCGCTCTAGGTGCGACATATTTATGATAGCTTTGGAGAAAACTTTCCATGCCGGCGTAGGCGTCCTCAACATTTTTCTTATACACAAAGTTGAACACCAGCGAAAACACCATACCGTAAATGGAAGTGTGGAACGCAATCTTGATACCGTCCATCAAAGGCGCAATACTGTTTGTAATAGCAGATGCACTTTCGGTGTTAAAATTCTGCAATCCAAAAGAAAGACCGACAAAAGTACCAAGAATACCTAATCCCGTCATAACACCCGGAATGATACTCACCAATCCTCGTTTCATCAGAGCGTCAATAAATTCTTCATTAAAATAATCATCAATGTCACACATATCGCTTTGACCGGAAATATCACAACGGGATTTCTCTGTACAATATTCAAAAAAACGCTTATCAGCAACCTTGTTCTTGAATAAATTGCGGTCAAGTTTGTAATCGTCCCAAAGGTAATTGCCTTTTTTGTCAAAAGCTGTTCTAAAATTGCTGGATGCCATCTGCAGACTTCTCATCATGCGGTTCACCGGCATAAAACAATGGGTATTCGCCCAAAGGATAATACATCCCACGATCAGGAACATAGCGATGTTGATCGTAATGTTGGTAGGATCGATCGAACCGCCTGTAAAAAAGTTCAAATACACCGCAACTGCAAGCATAATAAAGTAAACGGGCAACAAAATGCCTTCACTGCCAAAAGATTTCATAGGTACCTCCTTAGTTCTGTCACAATACACAAACACTACTATACAAAGTTTGCAGAGGAAAGTCAAAAAATTCCAGGCAATCTCTGCGTCAAGCCCCCCAAAAAAACATCTGCGCCAAAAACCATCTACATGCAAATTCCTTGTTTACTCTATGATGGGTTTTTGATAAAATATAATCAGTATGCACGGTTGTGCGAATTTAAAGGAGGAACTGCTAAATGAAACAGTTGATGATAGGAAATGCCGCAGTTGCTCGAGGCTTGTACGAAGCAGGCTGTGGGGTAGTGTCCAGCTATCCGGGTACGCCAAGTACAGAGATCACAGAAGAAGCGGCAAAGTACGATGAGATTTATTGCGAGTGGGCACCAAATGAAAAGGTGGCACTTGAGGTGGCATTTGGTGCTGCCGTAGCAGGCAAACGCAGTTTTTGCGGTATGAAACATGTGGGACTTAATGTAGCGGCTGATCCGTTGTTTACCATTTCGTATACAGGAATCAACGCCGGAATGATCATTGGTGTGGCAGACGATGCCGGAATGCACTCTTCGCAGAATGAGCAGGATTCCAGACATTATGCGATCGCAGCCAAAGTACCAATGCTTGAGCCGTCTGATTCCGCAGAGGCATTGGAGTTTACTAAGGTTGCTTATGAATTGTCTGAGAAATATGATACTCCGGTATTCATGAAAATGTGTACAAGAGTTGCACATTCTCAGAGTTTGGTGGAGACTTCCGAGAGAACAGAACTTCCACTCAAAGAATATAACAAAGATATTGCTAAATATGTTATGATGCCGGGCAATGCTAAGAGAAGACATCCAGTCGTTGAGCAGAGAACAAGAGATCTTATTGCTTACGCAGAGACAACACCACTTAACCGTGTGGAAATGGGAGATACCAAGATCGGAATCATTACCTCTTCTACTTCTTATCAGTATGTCAAAGAAGTGTTTGGCGATAATGCCAGCGTGTTGAAGCTTGGAATGATCAATCCATTACCGGAAAAGCTGATCTTAGATTTTGCTGAGAAGGTTGACAAGCTCGTGATCATCGAGGAGTTGGATGATATTATCGAGAGTCACTGCAAGAAGCTTGGCTTAGAGGTAACAGGAAAAGATGTATTCCCGCTCGAAGATGAATTTTCCCAGAATCTCGTTGCAGAGAAGCTTGGTGTGCCGGTTAAGACAGGATTGGCACTGGATGAAAACATTCCTGTGCGCCCACCGGTTATGTGTGCAGGATGCCCTCATAGAGGAATGTTCTATACTTTGTCAAAGAACAAATGCACAGTAATGGGAGATATTGGATGTTATACATTGGGAGCAGTTGCACCATTGTCAGCTATCGATGTTACCGCTTGTATGGGAGCATCCATCAGTTCCATTCATGGATTTAACAAGGCAAGAGGAGCAGAGTCAGAAGGCAAGACAGTAGCCGTGATCGGAGATTCGACATTCATGCACTCCGGTATGACAGGACTTGCCAATATCGCATACAACCAGAGTAATTCTACAGTTGTAATCCTGGATAACTCCATCACCGGAATGACAGGACATCAGCAGAATCCAACGACAGGATACAACATCAAGGGTGATCCTGCAGGAAAGATCAATCTGGAAGCATTGTGTAAGGCAATGGGCTTTGAGCGCGTGCGCATTGTTGATCCATACGATCTGGAAGCATGCGATAAGGCAGTGAAGGAAGAGTTAGCAGCAGAGGCTCCATCTGTAATCATCAGCAGAAGACCTTGTGCATTGCTCAAATATGTAGAAGTAAAACCTGCATTGAAGGTAGAAAGTGATAAATGTAAGAGCTGTAAGATGTGCATGAAGCTTGGATGTCCGGCTATCAGCATCAAGGAAAATAAAGCGCGTATCGATGCGACTCTTTGCGTGGGATGTGGTGTCTGCAAACAGCTTTGTAAGTTTGATGCGATCACTGAATAGGAGGAAAAGATGACTAAAAATATAATGATTGTTGGTGTTGGCGGTCAGGGTTCCTTGCTTGCCAGTAAATTGCTTGGACATGTGCTGCTCAGCCAGAATTATGATGTCAAAGTATCAGAAGTACACGGCATGAGCCAGCGTGGCGGAAGCGTTGTGACATATGTTCGTTTTGGAGAGAAAGTTTATTCTCCGATCATTGATAAAGGACAGGCAGATGTCATTATTTCGTTTGAAAAATTAGAGGCTGCCAGATATATGGAGTATCTGAAAGAGGGCGGAAAGATTGTGGTATCTAATCAGGAGATCGATCCAATGCCTGTTATCACCGGAGCAGCAGAGTATCCGGAAAATCTGATCGAGAAAATGAAAGCGGCAGGAGCCGATGTCGATGACATGGATGCGCTTTCTTTGGCAATGGAAGCAGGAAGTGCAAAAGCAGTAAATATTGTATTGATGGGTCGCGTTTCCAAATACTTCCCAGAGATCAGCGAGGAAGCTTGGCTGGCATCTCTTGAAGCATGCGTTCCGGCAAAATTTTTGGAGATGAACAAAAAAGCATTTGCGCTTGGACGCGCATAAGAACATGCACAAAATGGGTAAAGTGCAGTATTTGTGACCGGATTCGGGGAAGAACATGCCCCGTCTGAGTACATAGACAACGCCTTAGAGCAAAAGGAGAAGGAGAAAGGGATCATGGCAGAAAATTATTATCAGAAAGACATCGAAACGATGCCGGTAGAACAGATCAAGGAATTACAGGGGGAGCGCTTGGCAAAGCAGGTAAAACATGTGTATGACAATGTCGAGTTTTACCGTAACAAGATGGATGCAGCGGGAGTGAAGCCGGAGGATATTCGTTCCGTTGAAGACCTCAGCAAACTTCCATTCACTGAGAAGGACGATCTTCGCGATCAATACCCATACGGACTGTTGGCAAAACCATTAAAGGATTGTGTGAGAATCCAGTCTACAAGTGGTACGACAGGTCGTAGAGTGGTTGCATTCTATACACAGCATGATTTGGATCTGTGGGAAGACTGCTGTGCCAGAGCCATTATGGCAGCCGGCGGTACAGACGAAGATGTCGTACATGTATCATATGGCTATGGTTTGTTTACCGGTGGACCGGGATTAAACGGTGGTTCACACAAGGTAGGATCATTGACCTTGCCAATGTCTTCCGGAAATACGGAGCGACAGATTCAGTTTATGACGGATCTGGGTTCCACGATCTTATGTTGTACACCATCTTATGCGGCGTATCTTGCAGAAAGCATTGATGAGAGAGGCATGAAAGATCAGATCAAGCTGAAAGCAGGAATCTTTGGTGCAGAGGCATGGACGGAAGAAATGCGTCAGGACATCCAGGACAAGCTGGGGATCAAAGCGTACGACATTTATGGTTTGACCGAGATCAGCGGACCTGGTGTGGCATTTGAATGTTCCGAGCAGACCGGTATGCATATCAACGAAGACCACTTTATTCCGGAAGTTATCAATCCACAGACGGGAGAGGTGCTTCCTGACGGAGAAAAAGGTGAGCTTGTATTTACCAGCATCACAAAAGAGGCATTTCCACTGCTTCGTTATCGCACACGCGATATCTGTATTCTGAGCAGAAAGAAATGTTCCTGCGGTCGTACACATATCAAGATGACAAAGCCACTTGGCAGAAGCGATGATATGTTGATCGTAAAAGGTGTCAATGTATTCCCATCCCAGATCGAGACAGTATTGTTGAACAAGGGATACGCTGCTAATTATCAGATCATCGTTGACCGTGTCAACAACAGTGATACGATCGAGGTCCAGGTGGAGAGAACACCGGAGATGAGTAATTGCAGCAAGGAAGAGATCGCAGCGAAAGAGAAAGAGCTTGTTGCTGCACTCAAAGCAATGCTTGGCATTTACGCAAAGGTTGTTTTAGTAAATCCAAAGGCGATCGCACGAAGCGAGGGAAAAGCGGTTCGTGTCATTGATAATCGTCATTTGTATTAAGATCGTAAAGAAACATCAACTGACAAAAAATATACGGAAGAGGGCCTTCGGGTCCTTTTTCTGTATAGCTGTAGAAATGAAGATTAGTGCGAGAAAAATCGCTCAGAAATGAGGTTAAGCATATATGAAACTATTCCATCTTTCAGATCTGCATATCGGATTGAAACTTATGAACCGTGATCTGCAGGAAGATCAACGCTATCTTTTTGACCGGATCGCACGACTGGCAGAAGAGCGAAAGCCGGATGCGGTCATCATTGCAGGAGATATTTATGATAAGGCAGTGCCTGCCGCGGAGGCGGTCAGCTTGTTTGACTGGTTTGTGGAACGGCTGACACAGGCAGTGCCGGATGCGGTCATTATGATGATCAGCGGCAACCATGACAGCGCACCTCGTGTCAACTGTTTTCGCGGAGTGCTTTCCAGACAGCACATTTACATGGTTGGTCTGCCACCAGAGACGGAAGAACAATTTATCGAGAAAGTTGTGCTTGAGGATGAATATGGGGATGTTAATTTTTATCTGCTTCCGTTTGTCAAACCTTCGATGGTAAAAGGTGTCGTAGGGGTGGATGATAATGGAAACAATCTCTCCTACCAGGAATCGATCAGACGGCTTTTGGAGCGTGAGCAGATCGACAAGACGGAAAGAAATGTGTTTGTCAGCCATCAGTTTTATCTGCCGGGGGGCACGAATGCAGACGAAGTAGAACGGATGGATTCAGAAATACGGATCGTGGGCAACATCGATCAGGTGAGCGCGGAGTTGCTGCAAGATTTTGACTATGCGGCACTGGGACACATTCACAAGCCGATGAAAGTGGGCAGTGAATGGATCCGTTACTGTGGCACGCCTCTTGCCTGTTCCGTGAGTGAGGCGGGACAGCAAAAAGGAGTGATTCAGGTCGATCTGGGACCAAAGGGAGAGCGAAAGACGGAGGTACTTCCGTTGCATCCGCTGCGACAGGTGCGTGTCATCAAAGGAGAGTTAGAAGAGGTGCTGACACAGGCTTGCGAAGATTATGTATCGGTCGTGCTGACGGACAAAGCAGACGGCAATGTGTTTGACATGCAGGAACGGCTACGAGTGGCATTTCCTAATTTGCTGGAAATTCGCAGGGAGACGATCCGACAAGCGGATTATACCAGAACAAATGTGGCATATGAGCAAATAGAGCCATATTCATTATGTCAACAATTTTTAAAAGAAGTGGACGAGCAGGAAGAAAAAATCTTGCGGGATGTGATTCGCACGGTGCAGGAATAAAAGGCAAGTACGCAAATTTGTTTCTGCGGCATTAAATTGGCAAGGTAAGGCGTAAGAATTTGTGTATGTAAGATTTACATAGGGAAGGCATAAGAATCTGTCTATGTAAAATTTACAAGGGAAAGCGTGAGGATTAGTATATGAAACCAATAAAATTGATCATGCAGGCGTTTGGCTCATATGGTAAAAAAACGGAAATTGATTTTGGAAAGCTGCACCAAAATCTTTTCCTGATCACGGGAGACACCGGAGCAGGAAAGAGTACGATCTTTGATGCGATCGTGTTTGCATTGTACGGAGAAACCGGGGCATCCGGCAAGAACAACCGCAAAGAGGGAACGGATCTGCAGAGCCAGTTTGTGAACCAGGAAGTAGAGCCATTCGTGGAATTGACTTTTTCGACCGGGCAGGGGGAGTGGGTGCAGGAATACACGGTACATCGTGTGCCAATGCATTTCAAAACATTGACGCGTGGCGAAAATAAAGGAAAGCAGGCGCGTAAGATCAGCGGTTCGGTCACGCTGACCATGCCGGATGGGCAGGAATATCCGACCAAAGAGGCAGGGCAGAAGATTGAGGAGATCGTGGGACTGAGCAAAGAACAATTTATGCAGGTAGCAATGATCGCACAGGGCGAGTTTATGGAGTTGTTGCGCACCGATTCCAATAAGAAAAAAGAAATTTTTCGTAAGCTGTTTAACACAGGTTTGTATCAGGACATTATTGAGGAAATGGGCAACCGCCGCCGGGAAAAAGAGCGCGATATTGCCAAGATCAAGACGACTTGTCAGACGCAGATTTCTTATTTGATCTGTCCGGAAGAGTATCAGGGGCGGGATGCGTTTTTGGAGAAAAAGGATTGGATCGAGCAGGGAAAGATCACGCAGATGGAGGCTTTCCTAAAAGAACTTCAGGCACTTTGCGAGGAGCTTGTCCGTCAGAAGGAGCAGGCACAACAACAGAAAGATCAGGCAGAGCGGTTGAGAGATGAGAAACGAGATGCTTACCAGCGGGCAGAAAGCATTTTACAATCGTTCATCTCTCTGGATCAGGCAGAAGCAGTCTTAAAGGAGTGCGCTGCGCAGGAAAATGATATTTTACAAATAACGAAATTAATTACTTCTATTCGGGACGCCTATGCGATCCAACTTAGTTATCAAAGCTGGGAAGAAGAGCAGACGCAGTTGGAGGCGCGGCGCGTGGCACTGCAAAAGCAGTTAGAAGAGGAGCCGGGACTTAAGGCGGAAGAAGAGCGTCTGGCAGAGGAAGAGAAGACGGCACAACAGGAATATGCTACAGAAGTAGAACGATTTAGCCAAGTGGCTGAGCGGGTCAATAAGGAACTGCAGCAGATCGAGAAACTGGAAACGGCGGTGCAGTCTTGCCGGAAGGCGAAGAAGAGTTATGAGCAGACAGTCGCCAAAGAACAAGAGACGGCAGAGCTTATGCAGACGATGGAGCAGCAGGAACGCACCTGGAAAGAGGAAAGCCAGACCTTGCAAAATGCAGGCAGAGAATGGGAGAGTTGGAAAGCAGAAAAGGAGACGGCAGACCGTTTGCAGCAGGAAGGGGAAGAGCTCGCTTTGCAGCAAAAACAGCTTGAGGAAAAGAAAGCGTTGTGGCAGCAAAAGCAGCAGGAGTATAAACAGGCAAGAGAGACATTCGACGAAGAAAACCGAGTGTATGAAGATCAGAGACGGGCATTTCTTGATGAGCAGGCAGGATTTCTGGCTGGTGCATTGGAAGAGGGAAGGCCTTGTCCGGTGTGCGGTTCTTTATCCCATCCACATCCTGCCGCACCATCCGATGTGGCGCCTTCCAGAGAAGAACTGGAGCAGTTGGAAAAGCAGGTGGCAGTGCTCCGCGACAGACAGGATTCCTTAGCGGCAGAGGCAAAGGCACAGGGAGAAGTGTGCCGGGAGAAGACGGCGCAGATCGATAAATTACAGCAAAAATGGTATGACAAGTTACAGGAGATCATACCACAATGGGAAGAAGAACAGACGATCACGGCAGCACTGGAAAAGGCGGCGCAGTGGCATGAGACGGTCGTGAAAACCGGCAGGGACAAGCAAAGCAAGCTGCAGCAATGGGAACGACTGCAGGATCAGCTTGCGAAGCTGGAAACTGAGAAACAGCAACGGCAAAGTGCGCTGCAGGATATCCGACAGCAGCTGATGCAGGAACAGTCGGCATACGAGACGGCAGAGGCATTGCAGCGGGAATTGCAAGGCTTGCTAGTGTATGCTTCGCGTGAAGAAGCGCAGACGGAATTGACGGGTGCGAAGGAACGCAGACAAAATAAGGAACAGGCGCATCGTTTGGCAGCAAAAGCGAGAGAAGAGGCGGCAGCCAAACTGCATACGGCGCAGGCATTGATACAGGAGTATCGTCAATCCATTCCGGAGATGGAGCGCAAAGCGGAGCAGAAACATTTGGAATATCAGACGGCATTGTCGGATAGAAAGATGAAGGAAGAGCAGTGGAAGACCGTTGTCGCTCAGCATACACAGGGAGAGGAAAAAACACTTCAGCAGGAAGTAGATGACTTTACACACAAAAAAGTAGCAGCGGAAAGTGCTAGAAAGACAGCTTTGGAGGCAACAAAACAGGCACAAAGACCTGACATGAATGCCATTCGTGAAGAGATGCAGCTGGCAGAGGAGCGCAGAAAAGAGGCAGAGGAACGATACCAGATCGTGTTAAAACAGTATGATACCGATCAAATGGTATATGAGAATTTGCAAGGGGAGATGGAGCACCGCAGACAGATCGTAGAGGAGCACGGCAGGATCGACACGCTCTATCGCCTGCTGTCAGGTAACGAAAGCGGCAGTCGAATGGATCTGGAAACATTCGTGCAGCGTTACTATCTCAAGAATATACTTTATGAGGCAAACAAGCGATTTGCGGAAATGTCAGCAGGGCAGTTTGCTTTTCGGATGGTCGAGGATGAGCAGGCAGGAGTCGGCAAAAATCGTGGACTGGATCTGCGTGTCTATTCGGCAGTCACCGGAAGAGAGCGGGAGATCCGCACATTGTCCGGTGGAGAGTCCTTCTTGGCGGCATTATCGCTGGCGCTTGGAATGTCTGACCAGATCCGTAACCGCTCATCAGCGATTGAATTGCAAATGTTATTCATTGACGAAGGTTTTGGTTCGTTGGATGATCATTCGCGCAATCAAGCAATCCGTGTGCTGCAGGAGATGGCAACCGGTGACAAGCTCATCGGTATCATTTCCCATGTATCCGAGCTAAAACAGGAGATCGATGAACAGTTGATCGTGCAAAAGCAGGACGATGGTAGTCATATTAAATGGCAGCTCAGTTAATATGGCTGCCATTTGATGAGCCTTGCAAGTGGATGGTTTCTTTGCATGGACGCAAAGAAACCTTATTTTAACATATATTTAGTGCCCCTTCCTTTTCCTTCAATCTTCACGATACCCTTTTTAAACATTCCTTTTAGTAATTGTGTTGTTTTGGATTTCCCAAAAGGAAGAAATGGAGCAATGTCGCTTATCGGTTTCAGAGTTGTTTTGCTCAGAAGCCCATATAACAATCTTTCGTCTTCTGATAAATCTTGATTTTTCTCAAAAACCGGAAGGACAATCTTTATGGCGTTTTCTGACACCTCAAACTCTGGTTTTATCAAACCGTCTTGATACAATTGTTTGATTCTTGTGATTCCGGTTCCAAATATTTCAACAAATCCCAATCTATAAAAAACATTTGCAAGGTTTCTATTTCGTAAAACGGACAGTTTGCCGGACAAGTATTCGTCTGCTGTTATTCCTGACGGTAAACCACCCGGGGAAATGACTTCAATTTTATCATCTAACATCAAAACCCTGATGTGTGACTTTACATCCCAGACTCTATGAATCAGGGCATTGGCGATCGCCTCTCTAAAAGCAGCTTCTGGTATTTTTTCCACTTTTTTTCTATCAGCGCCCTCTATCAGTTCATATTTGTAGTAGTCCCTGAATATAGTTATTGATTTTTCATATACTTCTAACACAGAAATGTTTTCAAATGTTGCCCGTTTCTGAATAACACTGATATTTTCGCCAAACTTCACCAGGTCAATCCCAGGAAAGTGATTTTTGTCAGCAAGTAAGCCTGCCGCATTATTATATCCCTTGCTGTCATCATATAGATTCAAAGTTTTTAGAGTATCTTTGTTGAATGTTTCAAGCTGGATACATTCCATTAACTTCTGATGCAACATATGAAAAGTCAATTCCTGATCCTCGCATGGTAATTCTTCATAACTGATATTTTTACCTTCCAAAATAAGTCTGGATAATTCCAGTGTATCAACTTCTATCGTTGCGGTATCGTTTCGTTTGTAAGCTTTGGATTTATATAAATATGGCTTTTGAAGTCCACTATTGACAGTAAGTTTTATTGTCTGATTATTCTGCACTTCAAGTGTATAGTTTGGCTGAGGGGAAATACTGTCATTGATTTTGTTTTCAATATCCAAACAAGCCTGTTTTACATCTGGCAACCCTTTGATGACGCCCTCATCATCAATCCCAAAGATTATGGTCCCACCATCGTAATTTGAAAAGGCACTGACAGTTTTCAAAAAAGTATTTGTAATTGACTCCTTTAATTCTAATGTTCGTGTTTCCAGCATTTCGATCGCTTCCTTTCCAATTAATATGGTTATATTATGCACAAAATCAATCAAAAAATCAATCGTAAAATTTTACGATTGATTTTTTGCGTGTTTATAATTGAATTTACAAAACATATACTGTAATTGACGCGATCATAAGCATTTGAAAGCCTAGTGATCTCTTGCAGATATGAAATATCAGTTTATAAATCTAAAATATCTCTTAAATTCGATAGCAAGTCATTGACATTCACCCAAGGAGAAACTAAAATGCATAAAAATGGTTCGGTAGCGAACTAATAGAAAGGAAGGAATCAATATGCTGTCAGATAATTATGCTGTTACGGGAATGCAGTTTCGCAAGCTGTTAGACCGGGAGACGGCACCGATCATGAAGAAGTATGATCTGCGTATGGTGGAGTTGGAGATCCTGATGCTATTGCACAGAAGCAGAGAGTGCACCACAGCGCGGGATATTGTGGCGTATAAACATATGTCGAAGGCACATATCTCGAAGTCCATCGATAATATGAAAGAGCGGGGTTTTGTGATCGTGAAAGAAGACGAAGCGGACCGTCGCAGACAGCAGATCGTATTAACGGAAAAAAGTCAGGATGCCCTGCGTGAGATGATCGCGGTGCATGATGCCTGTGTCCGCAAAGTGATACAGGGGATTCCGTCTGAAAAACTGCGCATTGCGCAGGAAGTTGTAGCTGAGATTGCAAGGAATATCGACAAGGAATTGCAAGAGCAAGAAAATAAGAAACGAGGACGAAAATGCTGAGAATATTTAAGAATTTTACGAAAAAAGATTATGTGTTGATCTTGGTCGCCATCATTTTTGTTGTGGCGCAGGTCGGGATCGACCTCAAGATCCCGGACTACATGTCAGAAGTGACGATGTTAGTCGAGACAGAGGGAAGCGAAATGTCTGACATCCTGATCGCAGGCGGCAAGATGTTAGGCTGTGCTTTTGCCAGTCTGGTATCTGCTGTGATGGTCGCTGTCATGTCGGCAGCAGTGGGTGTTGGATTTTCAGCGAACATTCGAGAAAAGTTATTTAATAAGGTACAAGATTTTTCTATGGAAGAGATCGGGCACTTTTCGACAGCCAGCCTGATCACCCGTACGACGAACGATGTACAGCAGGTACAGATGCTGTTGGTCATGGGATTTCAGGTATTGGTCAAAGCGCCTGTCATGGCGGTGTGGGCGATCCTTAAGATTTACGACAAGAGCTGGCAGTGGACACTTTCTACAGGTGCAGCAGTCGTGGTTCTTCTATCGATTGTCGGAGTGTGTGTCAGTCTGGCGATGCCAAAATTCAAAAAAATGCAGTCGCTGACAGATGATCTCAACCGTGTTACCAGAGAAAATCTGACAGGACTCAATGTCGTTCGTGCCTACAATGCAGAGGAATATCAGGAAGAAAAGTTTGCACGGGCAAACGAGGCACTGACGGGCACCAATTTATTTGCTAACCGTACCATGTCCTTCATGATGCCGGGAATCCAAGGGGTTATGAACGGCTTGACTTTGGCTATCTATTGGATCGGTGCGATCTTGATCAGCCATTCTATGATGAGCAAAAAGATCACGCTGTTTTCTGATATGGTTGTCTTTTCTTCCTATGCGATGCAGGTCGTTATGGCATTTATGATGCTCGTCATGATCTTTATCATTTTGCCAAGAGCATCGGTAGCAGCCCATCGTATTATGGAAGTGCTGGACACAGACATTTCCATTCATGACGGCGAGGGCGCAGATACCGCCAATACACCAAGTGGAGAAGTAACTTTCCGCCATGTGTCATTTGCTTATCCCGATGCGTCGGCAAATGTAGTGGAAGATATTGATTTTACGGTCAAAAAGGGACAGACGGCAGCGATCATTGGAGCAACCGGATGTGGAAAAAGTACCGTGATCAATCTGATCCCAAGATTTTATGATGTGACAGAAGGAGAAGTGCTTGTAGACGGCGTCAATGTCAAGGAATACGAGCAGAAAGACCTTCGCAGCCGCATCGGTTATGTATCGCAAAAAGCCATTTTATTTACCGGGGATATTGCTTCTAATATTGCTTATGGCGATGCAGGCAAGGGCGAGATCACAGAAGAAGGGGTCAAAGAGGCAGTGGCGATCGCACAGTCTACCGATTTTGTAGAGGCGGAAGACGATAGCTATCATGCGTATGTCGCACAAGGTGGAGAAAATTTTTCCGGTGGACAAAAACAGCGCCTTTCGATCGCACGAGCGGTGGCAAAGAAACCGGAGATCCTTATCTTTGATGATTCCTTTTCCGCTCTCGATTATAAGACAGACCGCAAACTTCGCCAGACATTGGCTGAGCAGTGTGCGGAGGCAACGAAGATCATCGTCGCACAGCGAATCGGAACGATCCGCGATGCCGATCTGATCTTAGTATTAGACGGTGGAAAGATCGTGGGAAAGGGAACGCACCAACAACTCATGGAATCCTGTGAAGTATATCAGCAGATCGCGTACTCACAGTTATCCAAGGAAGAACTGATGTAGATCATAGCAACAGCATCTGCGGAAATGAGGTAAATATGAGTGAAAATAGAAGTAGAGCCGGGATGAGAAGACCCGGAATGGGGAGACCGGGCAGAGGACCGGCAGTCATGGGACCCAAAGAAAAAGTAGACAATCGCACTTGGGGCAAACTGCTTTCTTATTGTAAACGATATGGGTTTGTCATTATATTTGCGATATTATGTGCAGCGACCGGAAGTATCCTGACTTTGGTGGGACCGGATAAGCTGTCCGATATTACGGACACGATCTCTGCAGGGATCTCGCCAAATACAGAGAAACTGCAGGATATATCCAAGGAAATTTCGACTAATATGTCGCAAAATATGCAGACTGTCATGGCACAGATCGGAGCAAACTTTGCGCAAAAGGAGGCGGCTCCCGGTGCGATCAGCATCAATGGCGTAACGCTTTCGGTTGAAGATCAGCAAAAGACAATGGAATTGTTTGCCAAGGCGGATCAGAAAGACAGCAAAGCGATGGCATCCTTGATGACACAGCTGCCACAATCGGTGCAGGATGCTCTGTATTCGGATATTCAGGTCGATGGCAAGACGATTTCTGCCAAAGATCAGAAGAAAACAATAGAATTGTTATCTGATGCAAAACAAAACGATGGAAAAGCAATGCTGAAAGCGTTGGATCGTCTCCCAAAATCCGTGTATAACCAGATCAAGCCATCTGTGGACCTGGATAAGATTGAAAAGACGGTATTCTTTTTGATCGTTTTGTATTTGTCCAGTATGGTTTTGTCGGCAGTACAGGGATGGAGCATGGCAACGGTAACGCAGAAGGTATCGAAACGCCTGCGTGGTGACATTTCTGAAAAGATCAACCGTCTGCCGATGAGCTATTATCACCACCATTCTACAGGTGATGTATTATCGCGAGTGACCAACGATATCGATACGATCAGCCAGTCGTTGAACATGAGCATTGGTACTTTGGTGTCAGCTGTGACACTCTTTGCGGGATCACTGTTTATGATGTTTAAGACCAATGTCATTATGGCAATCTCCGGTATTTTGGCAACTTTCGTGGGATTTGCATTGATGAGCCTGATCATGGGTCGATCCCGTAAATATTTTATCCGTCAGCAAAATCATCTTGGCGCGTTGAACGGTCACATTGAGGAAATTTATTCCGGTCATACCGTAGTCAAAGCTTACAATGGGGAAGAAAAAGCGATGGCGGATTTTCACCGATTGAATGGCAAACTTCGTGACAGCGGATTTAAGGCGCAGGCGTTGTCCGGTCTGATGATGCCGTTGATGTCTTTTATCGGGAACTTTGGTTATGTAGTTGTGTGTATTGTAGGTGCCGCTTTGGCAATGCAGGATAAGATCAGCTTTGGTGTGATCATTTCCTTCATGATGTATATCCGATTTTTCACACAGCCGTTATCACAAATGGCGCAGGCGGCACAGTCCATGCAGATGGCTGGGGCAGCAGCAACGCGTGTGTTTGAATTTTTGGAAGCAGAGGAAATGGAAGACGAGTCGCACAAAGAAGTCAGATCCCTACAGGCAAAAGGTGATGTATCCTTTTCTCATGTGCAGTTTGGTTATGAGCCGGGACAGACGATCATCAAGGACTTTTCTGCCGAAGTCAAGGCGGGACAGAAAATTGCGATCGTTGGACCGACCGGAGCGGGTAAATCAACATTGGTCAATCTGTTGATGCGTTTTTATGAGATCCAAAAAGGGGACATCAAAATTGATGGAGTATCCACCTCGACAATGCGCCGTGAAGAAGTACATTCAAAGTTTTGTATGGTATTGCAGGACACTTGGCTGTTTGAAGGAACGGTACGAGAAAATCTGATCTATTGTACAGAACAGGTATCGGATGACAAAATGATAAAGGCGTGCAAGGCGGTGGGACTTGACCATTTTATCCGCACTTTACCGCATGGTTATGATACCGTGTTAGACGATCAGGTCAATCTGTCACAGGGACAGAAACAGCAGTTGACGATCGCCAGAGCAATGATCGCAGACAAACCGATCCTGATCCTTGATGAGGCGACCAGCTCCATTGATACGCGTACCGAGTTAAAGATACAGGCGGCGATGGATGAGCTTATGAAAAACCGTACTTCCTTTGTCATTGCGCATCGTTTGTCGACGATCAAAGATGCGGATCTGATCCTGGTATTAAAAGACGGAGACATTATCGAAAGCGGTAATCATGAAGAACTGTTAGCAAAACAGGGATTTTATGCAGACTTGTACAACAGTCAGTTTGAGCAGGCATCGTAGCAGGGATTCCTGATATGACGGGAAATGCTATGGCTGCCGGAAAGATTTCCGGAGAAAATTTGACGGACTCTTGCCCATTTTGATACTTGCTTATATAATGATGTTGGGGACAAACGGTATTTTGTCCCCGACTGATGTCAGAGGTGGCTGCCTTATCGGGTGGTTTTCGCAATCTTTGGCTGCAAGATAGAATAGATAGTAAGTACATGGGGGAGAAAAAATGTCTCATAATATAAAAGCGTGGGTAAGCGTGGGGTTGACAATTAGCATGATGATCCTTCTGTTGTCACCGTTACAAAGAGCGGCAGCGGCAGAGGAGAATACGGAAAAAGCGTCCGAGGAAACATCGATTTCCATGGATGCTTTTTGTGCGTTGGATTCCAGCGAGCAGGAAGGTCAGATGGTAGATGTTGCATCGGTAGAGGATCTGGATAAACTACGCACCTATTTATCGGGGAATCCTACCGGCGGAGCGAATACCTTTCGGCAGACGGCAGATATTGTGGTATCACCATACACTTATCAGTATCTGGAAGACCTACACCGTATTGAGATTTCTTATGATGGGGCGGTCGAAGCATATTACGATGTGACGAATGGCAATTACTATGCCGGGAAAGAGGATACCAAGAGGTTGGAGGATTACCAGTGGAAAGTGGAATCTTGGGAGCCGATTGGAACAGCACCAAACAACGGCAAAAGAGTAACATGGCGATATTTGGGTAAGGGGCATACTATCGAGGGCGTGTACCAAAAAACGGACATCAAGGAATTGGTACAAGGAGAAGAATATTTTACAGGAATTTTTAGTTACGCATCGGAAATCAAGGGGGTTCATATCAAAAATTTCTTTGCCCAGGGGGGACTTTATGCAGCGCAGGCGGTTCTTGGAAATCATCTGGGCAATGTATACGACTGCACGGGGGAGGCAGTCCAGATCATGGCGTTTGCAATGACAGGAGATGCCAGTCCCAGTGTGGGATTTATTTCCACCCCACAAGGGAACATAGAAAATGTGCAGGTCGACAGTAATATATTTGTTAGAGATGTTGCAAGTGCCGACCAGGAACCTACATTTCAAGATGGAGGATCTATTGGGGGGATTGTTGATTGGATAAGCGATTCCAGTGAGAACCAGGACATCCGTGATTGTCAAAGTAGTGGGAGTATATGGAATATCAATGGAACCGGCTTTGCGTATGGTGGCATCGCGGGATGGATAGATGGTGCGGTGGGAAATAAGGTATTGCGTTGCAATAGCGATATGCAGATAGAGGGAGAAATTTTATTTGCAGGAGGAATTGCAGGGGCACTTAATAGTCGTGGGGGGATGGCGGTAGAATGTACTTACGAGGGTGACCTTTTCGTACACCGCAGTCATGACGATCAGACGGAATGTATGTATGCCTATCCCAGTGTTGGCGGAATTTGTGGCCAGCTGGCATCAAAGGTAATGGTATTTGGATGCAGAAATAAGGCAGAAATAAAAAGCGAGACGGGTAATGCCGGAGGAATCGTCGGCATCACGGATGACGGCGGCGTGGTCAGTTGTGCCAATTATGGAAATGTGGAGACGCAGGAAGGCAAGGATCCATTGTGCGCACAGCCGGCAGGGGGAATTGTAGGGTCGTATGGAATGGGTGACGAAACACTGATCGTCAACTGTTATAATGCAGGAAATATCAGTTCGGCAAACTCTGTGGCAAGCGGCATTGTGGGACTACTCAATAATCCTTGGAATACCTGTCCGGAGCAGTTTGCGATGAACATACAAAATGTATGTAGTACCGGTACGGTGACCGGAGCAGTCAAAAAGGACTATTTGACAGGCATCATTAATGAGGGCGTAGTACGGGCATATGATGGCAGGACGGCAGATTCGGCATGGCTTTGTACACAGCTGAACAAATCTTTACTCCGTGAGGATGTAGAGGGCGGTTATGAGTGGACGGACATGGAGAGTTTTCGGGTGAATGCGATCTATGGTTATGATCCGGTGTACCATAATTATCCACAGACGGGACAGTGTCTGCGCGCTAAGTGGGTCACAACCGATGATGGTGCGCTTGATCTGCAAGTGGTGCAGCAAAAAGATCTGGATGTGATCGATTACATCTTCAA
>JALEPA010000036.1 GCA_022766515.1 Lachnospiraceae bacterium
ATTCTACATCCAGTCCCTGTCCTTTCATTTTTTCCAAAGCAAGAAATGCCTTGAGAAAAGCACATTCATCCAAAAACGACATGTTCTCCATAGCCTGAATGCATCGGAATTGATACCGCAAACAGGTTGCATAGTCATCTAACAACGCAACCGTGTTATCTCTCTTCAAGATCACAGATCCTTTGATCGTAGATAATGCACTAAATATAAAATGTTGCTGAATGGGAATGATCTGTTGTAGTAATATCGAGGGTTCAAGCTGATCAATACTGCCTACATCGACAATATATCCTGTTTTATTCATATCACTTACTTTATTCAATATGAATCACCTCATTTTCCTATTCCTGAATCAAAATAATCATCAAATGTTATTTTACTCTCTTTTTTACAATCCGTCTAGTCTTTCCTATTGTTTTCCCCTCAAATAATACCCCTTCCCATAGACCGTAATGATTTCAAAACAGGTTGGTGACAGCTTCTTACGCAGTGAACGGATGACCATATCCAGCGAACGTTGCTTGTCTTTTCCGTTAAACTCCCATATCAGTGCAGACAGCTCTTCTCTGCCCACCAAATTATTTTTTCTGTTCCAAAGTGTCTCAAATGCGACAAACTCTCTGGGTGACAGACGATATGCGACACCATTGATTTCCAAAACATGACGATCTTTGTCTATTATAACACGACCGTCACCGAAAATTTCCGACTTTTGTTCCACATAATTCAACACCTGCCGCACAATTCGATAGACCTGTAATTCCGGCTTTTGTCTGCGGCATACACATTCTGCTGCTCCATTTCTCAGACATTCACATTCTATTTCATCCGCGCGCTGAGGCAAATACACGATAACAGGGATTTCCTGCATCTGACAGAGCTGTCGAAACCACTGCCAAAAGACAGGCAGATCTCCTTCTTTATCCCCCTGCTGTAACTGCATTTCCAAGAAGAAGTCACCTGACTCCTCCTGCCAGATATTCCACTGCCATAAAGCTAGCAGTTCTTCCCAGATGATCAGAATCCCTCCTGCGTCTGCTTTTATCTTCCATAATTCTTCCTTGCCCGATGCCTGATCGATCACAATCTGCTGTTTTTCTATAAGAGATAGCACAGAAACTGCCAAAGATTCCCTTTGCCCAAACAGCAGGATTCGTTGTTTGTTTACCAATTGCATTACTCCCTCCCTGTTTTCTATGAGGATTGTATATCATATCCCTCGTTCTCAATCTGTTCCACAAGTCCCCGTAAGTGCTCCTCATGATTGCGGTTGCGGCTGTGATATACCGTATACGGTCCCTTTCCTGTCGGAAGCGGCAGATCCTGTATGATCACATTAGCTCCCGCCTGCAACGCCTGCATTCTGCCATTATGCATGGTCTGCTCCAGGCTGGTATCTGCTATGATTGCTGCTGCCGGAAACATCAACCGCAGGATTGCCATAACATACAGTACCATCTCTCCGTTTCCACTCCGCTCTTTCTCATATGGTGTATGCAAAGCAGGAAGAAACGGCTGTATCTGCAAGATATTCGGTCCATACTGTTTCAAAAACAATAAGTTCTCTGCCACCTGCTCGATCGTCTGACCAGGTGTCCCAACCAAAAATCCTGCTCCGGTATCATATCCGATCTCCTTGAGTTCCCACATGCACTGCTTTCGCCGAAGCAGTGAAAGATTGCCGGGATGCATGCTCCGAAAATGGGAATCATCTGCAGTCCCCTCCGGCATGATCGCCGACTGTGCGCCTTCCCGTCGCAGCTGTTCATACAATGCTCTAGGTCGTTCTCCAATTTCTATATGTACCTGCGCCTTTGGAAAGTGCTTACGGATCGCATGTACGATCTCACTAAGCTGCTCTTTGTCAAAGGCAATATCTACCCCACCTTCCAACAAAAAATGGCGTACTCCCTGCTCATATGCCTTATGACAGCATCCTAAAATTTCTTCTCTGCTCAAACGATAACGGTGAACAAAACGATTACTGCGGCGCAGTCCGCAATATTTGCAATCATTTTTGCAATAATTAGAAAAAGGAATCCTTCCCCACAGAAAGATTCCTTTTTGAAAATGCCGCATGCTCACCTCGGTTGCCTCATGATACAAATAACCGGTAATCTCAGGATTGCGGTATCGCAGCAGAGAAACAAACTGTTCCCCTGATAAAGTCCCAAAATTACGCAGTCGGTCAATGTATTCCTGCATCCCCTGACTCACATTCATCCTCCATTTCCTGGCTGCACTCTTGTTCATCTGTTATTTCAAACTGATGGATCAGATTGCAGATCGCCGTATTCAGATCCGGCTTTAACTCTTCTAATGTAATTGGTTGTTTCTGTAGAATTACATTATAGCAAGTCGAATTGACCAATTCAACAATCATATATACCATCAAGTTTTGCTGGCGAAACTTTCGCCCGGATCGCTGCAACAGTTCTTCAAAAATATCCATGCAATTACGGTTGTCCATACCGGCAATACGAATGTTGGAAAATACGCCCCAGCTAAGATTTTTGGATATAAATTTCAATAGTACCGGACTGCGGTTCAGCTGATCCACAATGTGACCTGCCAATGCAATGATACCATCCTCCAAGCTTTCCCAGCTCTCCTCTTCACATAAGCGCAATTCCTCATTCGCTTTGTCAAACAATCCGCTCGCCTGTCTGGCGATCAACTGGTCTCTAATATCAAATTTATCCTTAAAATACAGATAAAATGTACCCTTTGCCATCTTTGCCCGTTTGGCAATTTCTGAAATAGAGGTATTCTGAATTCCTTTTTCCGTAAATAATTCGAAAGCAGAGATAAAAAGTGCCTCTTGTTTGACTTTTTTCTTCTCATCTATCTTTCCCATATGTCTACCTCTTTTCTTTGCAGGAAATTACTCCTGTCACATTTATGAAAAGCCAGTCTCTTAGGGAAACCGGCTTTCATTAGTTACTATTTTTCCGGATCTATTTGGAATTACTCCTCATCCTTTACTTCCTTTGTGGACATGATGAACTTCACGCTGCCCTCCATGTCGGAAGAAATTCCGGAGAAGCTCTGGTAATTCTTAGATGCCTTCTGTAAACCATTCATACGGTCGCTGATCTCAGTCATGCCATCGCCTGCTTCTGATACGATATCTGTCAAGTTGTCAACGGCTTCCTTCTTGAATTCCTTCATACCGTCTTTCAACTCACCGGAACCATCGTACAACTTCTCGATTCCGTCTGTTACTTTACCGGTTGCATTGACTAACTTCTTGGTTCCTGCGAACAATGACTTTGTACCGGATGCAAGCTGTTTCGCTCCCTTGCGGAGTGACTTACTGCTTGCTGTCAGCTTCTTGCTGTTCTTTGTGATCGTTCCTGCATTGTTGATCAATTCTGTTGCACCACTGTTGAGATCCTTGTTATTGGCTACTAAAGTGTTACCCCCCTTGGCCAGCTTACCAACATTTGTGCTGATGCTGCCGATTGCCTCGCGGACACTCGTCTCACCTGCCAAAAGCTGTGGTGCAGATTTGCGAAGCTGCTCTGCATAGCCTGCGATCGTGCCTGCACTCTGCTCTAATGCTGCTGCGCCTGTATACAGGTTTGTTTCCTTAGAGTTCACATCGGTTGATTTCTGCAGCTGTGCCAAACCTAATGCAAGATCTCCCTTACCGTTGCTGTCTGCATCTCCATCAACTTTTCCATTCGTTGCTGCATCTAATGCGGCTCCTCTGCCTTCTGCATATTTCAGCTGTGTCACCAACTCTTTATAGGCAGCCAACTGCTCTTCAGATAAAGAAGCAAGCGTAGCCTGATCAAAAATCACATTCAGTTGTTTGTCGATTTCTGCCACATTGCCGTTCATATCTCCGATTGTAGAGTTCAGTGCAGCTGTACCGGTCTGCAGCTGTTTCACACCATCATCTACCTGTTTCACGCCATCTTTCAATGCTGTTACACCGTTGGATAAGGAAGTCATGTTTTCCTCTGATAACAATGTTGATACAGAGTTTACAAATGTTTTCACGCCATCACCAAAAGCCTTATAGCTCTTTGGGAATGCGCTTACGGATTTGTTAAGTTTGTTTAAGTTGTCAGATACTGTCTTAGCACCTGCTGTATAAGACTTCACGCCCTTGCTCAATGTCTTTGTTCCTTTTACATAAGTGTTGACACCATCAAGCAGCTTATCTGTTCCCTTTGTATAAGCACTTGTTCCCTTGTTCAATGATGCAGCACCCTTATTCAATGCTTTTGCACCCTTGTTTGCGGATTTGATTCCCTTTGCATATGTGTCAAAGCTATTATTCAAAGTCTTCAAACCATCCTGTAGATCTGTTGCACCATCAACCAACTGTACGCTGGCATCCTTCATGTCATCCATTTTGTCATCCAGATCATCCAGGCTGTCTGTCTTATCCAGATCAAGATCTTTGAATAAGTCAGAAGTTGCTACGGTGTAAGTTGCTCCCATAGAGAAATTGCTGACATCTGCTGTGATCTTGACAGAATCAGTGATCTTATCGCTGATCTTGCTTGTATCTACATCCATGTCATCGCCAAAATCCAGATCATCCAGCTTCAGGCTGTCTGCCAAGCCAGGCATTCCGTATGCCACAACGATGTTGTTATCACCCTCTGACATTACCTGACCATTATCGATCTGAATGTTTGAGAATTTCTCTACCGGGAGGATCATTCCTGTTGCCATGAGGAATGGTGTGTAAATCTCCTCTTTCTTATCGTTTACTGTTGTCGTCTGTTTTGCAGTGTTGGTATACTGGATGTTGATCTCCAACTTTCCACTCTTTCCAACAATATCTTCCGGCTGTACCTCTTCGCCATCCAGCTTGTAAGTAATGCTCATTCCTACCGGAAGACTTTCAGATGCTGTACCATGATAATAAATATCTTCGCCATTAGTGTTCCACTTCACAGACTCTCCATCCTGTGTGAATGTCTCATCACCTTTTGTATTCACAATGTCTGTCAAATTAGAACTGTCGTTTACACCGTTTGCCTTGCCGGAGTTTTTCAACCAGTCAGATACGATCACTTCATTCGTTGATCCATCCGCATTCAATGTTGCATATACAGTCTCCTCTTTGGATACTGTGGTATCCTCGTTGGCAGTATCTTTTGTATCATCTTTTTTATCAGAAGAAGCAACGGTCTTTGCCTGTGCAATGTTATCGTAGCGATAGGTGTGTGTTGCATATTCTACATTTCCAACAAGCATTCCTGCGATCAATAAACCGCTGATGCTTGTCATGATCACTTTTTTAGTGCCTTTCATCTGTCTCATAACATCCTCCATTCCGCATATTGTTGATATGCTGTCTTGCCTTGTTATTTATTCATACATTATTTACCATGCTGCTCTTTGTCTCGTTTTGCAACTTTTGCTTTGATCATATCCCAGGAAGTGCGTTTGATCACTCCATCAAATACCCAAAGCATAGCCGGTAGGATACAGATAACAACGATCATACTGATCACTGCACCTCTGGAAAGCAGTGTACAGATTGAACCAATCATATCTACTTCTGAGTAGGCCGCCACACCAAATGTTGCCGCAAAGAAACACAATCCACTGGTCAAGATAGACTTGATAGATGTGGAATGTGCGATCATGATCGCCTCTTTCTTACTCTTTCCACGCTCCGTTCTCTCTTT
>JALEPA010000042.1 GCA_022766515.1 Lachnospiraceae bacterium
CCGGTTTTGGATTCATAGTCTGTTACCCCAAGAAATGTTTGGTGAAAATTGACCCGCTGCAGTTCCTGAACCACCGATGTCCCATATACACTGATGCTGTAACGGTTCAATTTGCCACCCGGTAGCATGATGCTTGGTTTGGTCAGATTAGAAAGTTCTGTCGCACAACTCAATCCTGTCGTATAGATCAAGTTGGATTGATCCGGAAAAATATGTGCCAATGTTGTTGTCGTACTTCCTGAATCCAAGAAGATCGCTGTGTCCGGCATGATCAGTGACGCTGCCTTTTTGGCGATCACATTTTTTGCCGAAATGTTTCTCACAGAGCGCTGTTTCAAATAATCATCTGTTCCGATGACCAACTGAACCGACTTGGCTCCTCCGTGAATCCTGACGATCTTCTTTTCGGCATCCAATGCCTTCAAGTCCGTACGAAGTGTCATTTCTGACACATTGGAAAATTTTTCCTTAATCTTTGAAAAGCTGACATTTCCTTTCTGGTTGACCAGTTCTACTATCGCTTTTCTGCGCATCTCCATAGCATCCATATATACCTCGTTTTATTTATTATCAATAAAATTTTTGATCAAATATTCCTCTGCTTCCGGACACCATAATCCCTGATGCTCGTCCACAATGTTTGCAAGTTCCTCATAACGGGAATCGCTAAGTTCTTTACCTCTCTCACGCAATTCCGTAAGTGCTACCAATGGCATCTCCAAGTGTGTATAGATCAGTTTCTTGCCACCTGGGATCTTTGGAAGATTCAGTGTTGTCTGTGCTGCTGCATCCAATCCTCCGATATGTGTTACCATAACTGCCGGATTGATCCGTTTTGCTGCTGTCAGCTCCAATGACTCGATCATGTCCGCTGTATTACCGCCTGTTGTTCCCATGACATGTGTAGAATTGTAATGCACATCATAGAAATTCATCTCTGCGCTAAACTGCTTGTCTGTTGGACCGGCAAAGAAGTTCAAGCAGCCATCTCTTCCAAGAATAGCACTGGACTGTGTTACTACTGCTGCCACAGGTGCGTAGCAGAATACATCGTCATAACCGGTACCACCGGAAATCTTACGAAGTTCTTCTACCGGATTCTCGAATTCTCCCGTATTCACAAAATGAAGTTCAATGCCTTCTTTTGCATATTCCTCTACCGGGAACAGTTCCTCTGCACGATCCAAACGCTCCTGATTAACATCTGTTACAACAACCATACCCGGACGAACATCTCTGTGTAATGCATAAGTCAAAGCTCCAAGTCCCATTGGACCTGCGCCAGCCATGATCGCCAGCTTACCGCCTTCCTTAATACCCATCTGATGCTCATACACACCCATCTGTGTATGATATGCTGCATTAAATGCTCCAATGCTGCATGACATTGGCTCTGCCAGTGATGCCTCGTAATAAGCACGACCCTTATACTCTAACAGACATCCAAGTTCCATAACCTCTGCCGGAATAACACAGTAAGTTGTGTCTCCTCCAAAGAATTCATAAGAATATCCCGGACTCCACATGGTTCCCTTGTAGTTCAAAGCAGGCTGTAAAGTAAATTTCATACCCGGTTTGAATTTGTCCTGATGATTCTTACCTACCTGAACAATGTCTCCTGCAAATTCATGTCCCATAATCGCCGGATGCTCTGCTACATCTTCGTGTACTCTCTTATGCTCCGTTCCAAGAATGGCACATTTGTAAGTTGACATGCAAATACTGTCTGAAACCACTTTGACGAGAATCTCATCATCTGTGATCTCCGGGAGTTCAAACTCCTCCAATCTTAAATCGTTTGCTCCATGTAATCTTACACCCTTTGCTTTCATAGTATAAACTCCTTTCTTTATTGTATTCCTGTACTTTTTCTTTTGCAACAACAAATTACTATGTTGTTTTGAAATTAAACTTGCGTTTCTGTTGTTATTTTGTTGTTTCAAAACCATTTAGTGTTGTTTCAAAAGTCGTTACACTGATTATATCAGCGGTTTTTCACAAAGTCAACCTCTTTTTTGCAATTTTTTTATGCATTTTTGTGTATTTTTATAAAATATGCTCGTCATTTCAACAATTCAGCTTTTTCATTCAACAATTTTGTTTTCATACATTTCAGGCAGTTTTCTATAATGCAAAAAAGGAACGATTGTTGTTTCAACAATCGTTCCTTTTTTCGTTGCGTGAGATCCTTCGATCCAACACTTTATTCCTCTTAATCTCTATTCCGCAACGGTATTTCCACACTACATACTGATGTCTACATTCGTTCCAACTGCTTCTGCTCCTCCGGTACTTGCCGTCTCTGCACTCTGAGAAGCCCCTGCGACCTCGCTTGCCGTTGGTGCCTCCGTAACTGTTGTCGTTGTGACAGTCGTGCCTGTATAAGCTTTTCCCTCTTGCTTAAGCATCTGGATCTGTCTGCGCAGAAATTCCATATCCGCTTCCATCAGTTCCTGACTTTCATCGCGCCGATGCGAATTCTTTTTGTAACTCCGCTCTCTCTTCCACTCTTTTTTCAACCGTGTCAGTTCCTGCTCCTGCTCGTTCTTTTTCTGCGCGATCTCCTGCTTTTGCTGTAAAAGCTGCTGCCTCTGTTCTCTCGATACATCGCCTTCTTTGGATTTATGCGACTGCTCCAGCTGCACCTCCAGTTTGATGTTACGGACTTTCTTTCTGGCAGTCCGCACCATTTTCTTGGCATGATTGATCGCAATCTGCACTTCATCGCTCTTATAATTTCCAGAAGCCGCTTTCCGTCTGAGAGACGAAAGTGCTGATCTGGCAGAAGTCAAAGCATTGCCTGCCTGATTCACATTTTTTGCTCTGGCGATCGCTGCCGATACTTTGCGGTAGCTGTAATTCAAAGACTTCGTACCGTTTTTCGATGAACTCGTCTTCGTTCTGCTTTCCTGCATCTGTTCGAGCAGTTTATCCATAAAAAGCAGTTCTCCTGTGGCAGAAGTGCTGACACTGCCGGTCTGCTGTGCATCCGATGCATCTGCTTCCTGTGCTGCCTCTCCATTTTCTTCCGCCGTAACTGCTTCCTGTACATCCAAACGATCCTGCATAGCCTCGCCGTACACACGCATTTTATTCTGTGGAACATCTAGCACTGCCCCGGCACCATACAGATCCGTATTCTGTCCTGCTCCTGCCGTCTGCGTTTCTGCTATATTTTGCCTCGCCGCTTTTATTCCGGCGGTGTTTGCCGTACCGGGAATTCCCTTTCCCGTAACTACATATGATTCCATTGCAATCCCTCCTTGTCTTGCATTTCACTTTCCTCATATAATAATTATCGGCTTTGTTCGCATTATTCATAACGCAACGCTTCGATCGGGTTCAGTTTTGCCGCCTTGTTGGCAGGATAATAGCCAAAGAATACTCCAATGACCATAGAAAAACATACCGCCAGGATGATCGCACCGATCGGTGCCGTCGCTGCATAGCCCAGTATAGACGCTGCAATACTTCCCAACAGCAAACCGACGCAAATGCCAAGACATCCTCCGATCAGACACAGCAGCATGGATTCAATAATAAACTGTAATCGAATATAACTGTTTTTTGCTCCCAATGCCTTTCTCGTACCGATCTCTCTCGTACGCTCCGTCACGGACACAAGCATAATATTCATTACACCGATGCCGCCTACCAACAGGGAAATTCCCGCAATAAAGGCAATCGCGACCGATACCGTCTGCACCATCTCTGTCATAGATTCCGTCATAGACTCCATCGTGCTCGTTGAGATCTCATAATCATCATTGCCACGATAATAAGGGGCAAAAAATGTCTCGATCTGACTTGCAAATGAAGATACACTTTCTACTGTCGTAGAAGTAACAACCGTAAACTGCGAATATCCTTCATCACTATGCAGCTGCTGCTTAGCAGTGGTGAGTGGAATATAGGCAGCTGTCGTAACATCCTCATCAGACGAATCCGAAAAATTGCTTCCCTGTTCATACTTATAAACACCTACAATATAGTAATCCGTATAGCTTCCATCCAGATTCATGCTGACTTTGGCAGTCAGTGCCTTTTCATTATTGCCATCAAAAAGATTCTCGACTACCTTGTCGGTCACCATGATTACTTTCTTTTTGCCCGTCAGGTCTTTCTTTTTGATCTTTCTTCCTGCCAAAAGTGTGATCTGGCTGCTCTCAAAATATTCCGCATTGATCCCTGTCACCGTAACATTTGCCGAAGTGTCCCCGCTCTCCAGTGTGCCTGATCCAACAGACTCACTTAGAGCAATGGCATCGATCTGATCCGAATACTGTTTACGCAGTTCTTCCAGCATCTCATCCGTGATCAAGTCATCTTCATCCATCTCTGCTGTTTTACCGGATGTACCAAATTTCATTCCCTGTGCGGTAGTCTGTTGTTGCTCTGTCGACTGCTTGACACCCACCGTAATGTTGTTAGCACCCATTTCCTGAAAGGAATCCGATATGGATTTTGTCAAAGAGGAACTGACCGTCATGATCGCGATCACTGCCCCAATTCCTATAATGATTCCAAGCATTGTCAGCAGTGCCCGCATTTTATTAGCACGAAGGGAGCCTACCGCCATTCTTACATTTTCTAAGATCAGCATGACAAACTTCCCCCTTTCTCACCAATGATCCTGCCGTCACGGAGTGTCACGATGCGCTGTGTCTCCTCTGCCAATTCCTTGGAGTGTGTGATCAACACGATCGTTTTCCCCTGTTCTCTATGCAGCTTATGAAAGAGATCCATAATCGTTCTTCCTGTCTCCGAGTCCAGTGCTCCCGTCGGTTCATCCGCCAGGATGATCGCAGGGTCATTCGCCATCGCTCTGGCGATCGCTGTTCTTTGTTTTTGTCCTCCGGACAGTTCATCCGGCATATGATCCATACGATCTTTCATTCCTACCAGTTCTAACAGTTCTTTTGCCCGTTCCCTGCGCTCTTTTCGTGGCACTCCTGCGTACAGCAAAGGAAGCTCAACATTCGCAAGTGCAGAAGTTCTGGGAATCAGATTGTAGGTTTGAAAAACAAAACCAATCTCTCGATTCCGTATCTCCGATAGCTTTTTATCCCCAAATTCCGCCGTCTCTTCTCCCGCAAGACAATAACCGCCTTCCGTCGGACGATCCAGCGCACCGATAATATTCATCAAAGTAGATTTACCTGAACCGGATTCTCCTACAATCGACACAAATTCGCCCTGTTGGATATCCAGATCAATGCCATGCAGAATTTCCAGTTCATTCGGTTTGCCAATATAGAACCGCTTTACGATCCCCTGCAAGGAAATGACGGTAGATGTTTCTTGCTGTTGCATCTTCCTCACCTCCTTATTTGCCGGGTCCACCAGACATGTTACCCGGTCCGCCTTTGCCTCCGCCGTCATTGCCGCCGCCATTGCCGCCATTAGCGCCTCCGTTTCCGCCGCCCATGTCACCCATGCCGCCGAAACCGCCAAACGCTCCCGAATCAGAAGAACTGCTGTCTGAAGAAGAGCTGTCGATCTTATCGCTAGGGATCACTACTTTCATTCCTTCCTGCAGATCATCCCCTTCGATCTGTACATAATAATCCGTCTCCATTCCTTTTGTGACGGTTACTTTGCGTGTATTTTCCGAACTGCTGCTGTCATCCTCTAAAACATTGATGTAACTCTCTCCCTGATCGTTGTGTACGGCATCATATGGAACCGCGTAAACATCCTTCGCTTCCTCTTTCACAATGCTGCATTTTGCTGTCATTCCTAATTTTAGTCTGTCATCCTGAGAAGATACCTTGATCTTCACTTCATAACCATCAGAAGAGCTGGAGGATGTTGCCTGAGCACCTGCTGTTCCTTCTGTCGAACCAGTGTCGCTGCCGGAATCTGTCGATGGTGCTACAAAAGTAATCTCCCCTTCTAATTCCTCCTCTCCGGTCGCATCCGTCAGGATCACGACACGCTGTCCTTTTTGGACATCGCTAATGTCATATTCATCTACCGTTGTAGTCACTTCAAAGGAACCTGTATCCTGAATCTTTACAAGGGTACCTCCTGTATAGCTGTCTCCTGCCTCTACATTCACACTTGTAACCGTTCCGTCCATTGTCGCTGTCACAGCACAGTTGTCAAGATTGTCCTGTGCCTCTTCCACCTGTTTTTTAGCTTCCTTCACTTGTTTGGTACGATTGCTTTTTGCTGAAGTCAAGGAAGACTGCGCATTCGTAATATTGGATTTGTTTTGGCGATTGTTGGTTGTTTCCCCGGACTTTGCATTATCATACGAAGTCTGCGCCTGATCCAATTTTTCCTGTGCCTGCTCCAGTTGCTGCTGCAATGTCGCCTTCTGTGCTGCATCTTTGGTCTTTTTGATCTTTGCCTGCAAAGAAGTCACTGTTTTCTTTGCTGCAGCAAGTGAGGCTTTGGCTTTTTTCACTTCGGCTGCTACCGTTGTCTTTCCATCACTATAAGTCTCTTTCGCATTGGTAAGTTCTGTCTGCGCCTTGCTTACCTCCTGGTCTGCACTGTCCTGTACATCAGACAAGTTATCTTTTGCATCCTGCAATGCCTCTTTCAGATCACTCTCGTCAAAAGCGACCAGACGGTCACCTTTCTTGACCGTATCGCCAACAGAGACTAATACCTTTTTCACTTGAATATTTGATACATTTGCGGATATCGACTTGCTGCTCGCACTTTCCAATGTACCGGTTGCACTGATCGACTCCACCAGATCCATCTTAGATAAATTGACGGTCGTCGTCTTACTCTGTCCTGCCGATGCAGAATCCTTCGTTCCCTTCATCTTCACAACTGCAAACGCTCCTGCCGCTAACAGTACTACGATCACACCTGCGATCACTATTTTTTTCCTTCTTCTCAATGCATCGTCCTCCATTTCTTTTTCTTCCCCGTCATCATTACCCTATCATCAGCATACAGAGCAGCTTTGTAAAAGTTGTGTAGAAAATTTGAAGGATTTGTGAAAAAGAGCAAAGCCAGCGCTTTGCTCTTATACATATTTCTTCTATTAATTTTTGAGATCCCGCACCGCGTCACGCAGCTGGATTAAAGCCTGCTCTAATGTCGCGCGTGGACAGGCGATGTTGATTCGTTGGAATCCTTCCCCTGTCTTGCCAAAGATCTTGCCGCTGTCCAACCAAAGCTTCGCCTTTTTCTCGATCAGATCATCTAATTCATCTGCCGAAAGACCAAGTGCAGAACAGTCTAACCAGATCAGATAAGTGCCCTCCGGCTGGATCAATTTGATCTCCGGAAGCTCTTTTTGCAAAAAGCGATCGACAAATTGAAGATTGTCATATAAGTAATCCTTCAACTGTTCATACCACTCTTCACCTTCCTCGTATGCCGCCTGACAAGCCGTCAAACCTAAGCAGTTCAGCTGACTGTAGCCTGTTGCCGCAATTCCATGACGAAATTGACGGCGTAATGACCCATTAGGGATCCACAGATTGGACACCTGCAATCCAGCCAGATTAAAGGTTTTGCTTGGTGCGGTACAGATAATACAATTTTGTGCAAAATCCGGATCGATACTTGCAAAGATCGTGTGATGATAACCCGGAAAAGTAAAATCCGCATGGATCTCATCACTGATGACGAGAACATGATGCGCTAAGCAGATCTCTCCAAGGCGTTTTAACTCTTTTTTACTCCACACTCTTCCCACCGGATTGTGCGGACTGCATAACAAGAACAGCGATACTTGGTTTTCAACAATCTTTCGCTCAAAGTCTTCAAAGTCGATCTCATAATGTCCATTGTGATACACCAGATCATTGGACACGAGATTGCGGCCATTGTCTGTGATCACTTCCGAAAAAGGATAATACACCGGCTGTTGGATCAAAACACTTTCTCCCGGCTTGGTAAATGTCTGCACAGCTACTGCTAATGCATACACGATTCCCGGTGTCTTTACCAGCCACTTCTGTTCCGGACGCCATGCAAAATGCTTGTCATACCAGGAAGCCACCGCCTCATAATACGGTGTTTTCGGCTCGCTATAGCCAAAAATCCCATGTGCCACTGCCTTTTGCAGCCGTTCTACGATCGGCTGAGCAGTCGGAAAATCCATATCTGCCACCCAAAGAGGGAGAACATCCGCCTGTCTGCCTCTTTCTACGGCAAAATCATATTTCAAACAGTTCGTTCCTGTTCGGTCCACCACTGCATCAAAATCATACTTCATCGTCCTGTCTCCTCGTCTTCTATCAATAATCTCCGTTTGTCGCCATCATTCCAATTTTAATCATCTGCCAACGCCTGCTGCAAGTCTGCCAGCAAATCTTCCAATGATTCAATTCCTACCGACATTCTCAAAAAGTTCTCGGTAATGCCAAGTTTTTCTCTCTGCTCCTTTGGAACATCCCCATGCGTTTGTAACATTGGATAAGTCAAAAGGGACTCTACACCGCCCAAGCTTTCTGCATAGGAAATGACCTTGATCTTTTCCAAAACCTTTCTTGCCCGTTCTTCGCTGTCAACACAAAAGGAAATCATGCTTCCGGCACCTCTTGCCTGTCTGCAATTCACTTCATAGCCGGGATGATCCGGCAGTCCTACATAATAAACTTTCGTAACCTGTGGCTGCTCAAGAAGCCATTTTGCGATTGCCTCGGCATTTTCCTGTTGTCTTGCCATGCGGATCGCCAATGTCTTAATTCCACGAATGATCAGGTAACTGTCAAACGGTGCCAGACAGCAGCCGATCGTCTTATACGCATAGCGGATCTTTTCCGCAAGTTCTTCATTTGCCACCGTGATAAATCCTGCCAGTGTGTCGTTGTGTCCGCTCAAAAATTTTGTACCGCTGCACACGACAACATCTGCGCCCAGCGCGATCGGATTTTGATAATAAGGGGATAAAAAGGTATTGTCAACATACAACAGCAGGTCACGCTCCTTCGCAATCTCCTTCACGGCACGCAGATCTGTGATCTGCATCGTTGGGTTGCTCGGTGTCTCAATATAAAGCGCTTTTGTATTGTCCTGCAATGCCTGCTTGATGTTCTCGACATCAGAAGTGTCTACATAAGAAAAGGTCAGACCTATCTTTTTGCCAATCGTATCAAAGTAGCGCACCGAACCGCCATACAGATCTTCTGAACAGATCACATGACTACCCGGTTCTAACAGTTCAAACGACAATGAGATCGCTGCCATTCCTGTCGTACACGCTACCGTATCAAATCCGCCTTCCAGTTCTGTGACTAACTTCTCTAACTCTGTTCTGGTCGGATTGCTCTCTCTCGTATAATCATATCCGGTAGATTGTCCGATCCCCGGATGTGTAAATGTTGCTGATTGATAAATGGGAACGGATAATGCTCCATAAGCATGCTGTTGCTGACCGTCCCCGTGTATACAGGCTGTTTCTAACTGATATTTTTCCATAATCCTACTAACCTCCATAAATCTATTCCGACTGTTGTAACAACTCGGCTACCAATGCGATTCCTTTTTCAATCTCCTGTACACTCGTATATTCCCGTACGGAATGTACGG
>JALEPA010000093.1 GCA_022766515.1 Lachnospiraceae bacterium
GATGAATCAGATCTATGAGAAGCTGGGAGAGGCATCACCGGATGAGATGGATGCGATGATGGCTGAAGCAGGTACGATACAGGATCTGCTGACCATGCATGATTTTTACATGATCGATGCAAAGGTAGAAGAAGTAGCCAGGGCACTCGGCATTCTGGATCTCGGGTTAGATAAGGATGTTACGGACCTGAGTGGGGGACAGCGCACCAAAGTATTGATGGCAAAGCTACTTTTGGAGAAGCCGGATATCTTGCTTTTAGACGAGCCTACCAATTACCTGGATGTAGAGCATATCGAGTGGTTAAAGCGGTATTTAAATGATTATGAGAATGCGTTTATTTTGATCTCGCATGATATTCCATTTATCAACAGTGTTGTGAATCTGATCTACCACATGGATAACAAGCAGCTGAATCGCTATGTGGGTGACTATGATAAATTCATGGAAGTCTACGAGATGAAAAAGGCACAGTTGGAGGCTGCATATAATAAACAGCAGAAAGAGATCGCAGATCTGAAGGATTTTGTAGCTCGTAATAAGGCCCGTGTGGCAACAAGAAATATGGCCATGTCCCGTCAGAAAAAATTGGATAAAATGGATGTCATTGAGCTGGCGGCAGAGAAGCCAAAGCCGGAATTTGCGTTTCGGGTTGCCCGCACACCGGGACGCTACATTTTCCAGACAAGAGATCTGGTGATCGGATATGATGAGCCTTTATCTACCGCGCTAAATCTGGAAATGGAGCGGGGACAAAAGATTGTTCTCACAGGTGCGAATGGGATTGGAAAGACAACGCTGCTAAAAAGCATTTTAGGACTGATCAAACCGCTCCGGGGCGAAGTGGAACTCGGTGATTATCTGGAGATCGGATATTTTGAGCAGGAGATGGATCAGTCGATCACAACAACCTGTATCGAAGAGATCTGGAAGGAGTTTCCCGCATATTCCCAGTATGAGGTGCGAAGTGTTCTTGCGAAATGCGGTCTTACTACAAAACACATTGAAAGTCAGGTGCGCGTGCTTTCCGGAGGCGAGCAGGCGAAGGTACGTTTGTGCAAGCTGATCAACCGGGAGACCAACATCCTGCTATTGGATGAGCCGACGAATCATTTGGATGTGGACGCAAAAGAGGAGCTAAAGCGTGCGCTTATGGAGTACAAGGGAAGCATCCTGATGGTATGCCACGAGCCTGAATTTTACGATGGCCTGGCAACTGATGTGTGGGATTGTTCAAAATGGACGACAAGGCTGCTGTGATGGGGATAGCAGTTCCGGCTGATCAATACTTTACAACTTTTTATTACATAAAAATGTGCGGATGTACATAAAATGGGAATGAATATTGGAATTCAACTTGTTCTGTGATAGAATATCATTACTAAAAAGTGTGCAGATGCACGGAAATGGGGAGTGTAACAATGGAAATTAAACGAGACGCTTACCTACAGCAGCTAATTGAGCGAAAAGATAACGGAATGATAAAGGTGATTACCGGCATTCGTCAGTCTGGTCTGTCTGACGAATGCCAGTGAAACGACCGAACAGGAGGAGCGCGCCGGTTTGGATGAAAAAACACCGTCTGAGATCGCGCAGGCGTTGGAGAAGACAAGCGCCGTCAATGCGACTTTGGTTTTAAAGGATGGATACGAGCCCGCGGACATATCGTTTGTAGATAATTCGGAAGTTGGCTGGGATTGCTATTCTGATGACCCCTGGAATACAGATGAGCAGAGTGATCAGTTGGCACAGCAGGCTTTACATTATGTGGGGACACGACTCCATATATGGGTTTTGTAAACGCAAGACGTGCGAGGTATTCTGATATTCAGCAGCTTGACTCGCCATACCATGATCCGGACTATCAAGGTAATGGAGCGATTCCGGTGTGGTTTTTGGAACATAGCGGTGTTTATCAGGGACAGAAGATCAAAGGATTTGATGTATTTGATATTTTTGACAATGTATTTACTCATGTCAAATTACTTTTTGACGGCGGTTACTATATCGTGGTAATGGATGAAGAGAATGAATCCGCCGCGGAAATTTCCGGCCCTTATTTTGAAACCGCATCTGAAGATAATAATGATTTGTAACTATTTTTCACAAAATTGTAGGGTAATTATATGTTGACATATATTGCCTGTATACATATAATATAAATATGAATAACATACAGTTTGAGTGGGATGATAATAAAGCACAGAAGAATATTGAAAAGCATAAAATATCATTTGAGGAAGCGTGTACAGTTTTTGCAGATGAAAACGCAATTTTGTTTGACGATCCTGAGCATTCACAGGATGAAGAAAGGTTTTTACTGTTAGGTTTTAGTGATCGGGCAAATATGCTTATTGTTTGCCACTGCTATAGAGGGGAGAATGATATTATTCGTCTGATCTCTGCAAGAGAGGCAACTAGCAATGAAAAGAAGAGATATCAAAAGGGGTGGTAATATGTTAGAAGAATACAATATTGATGAGTTAAATCCAAGAAGAAATCCTTATGCGAAAAAGATTAAAAAGCCAATTACTATCAATGTGAGTACTGAAACTGTGGAATATTTCAAAACGATGTCAGAGGAGACCGGTATTCCATATCAGGTAATTATTAATTATTATCTGGATGATTGTGTGAAGCAAAAAAAGAAACTTCAGTTTGTATGATTGGCTTCAGGAACGTTTCTTCTGCCACGGCTATCGCCCATTGTCATGGTTACAAGGATACGAAGAATTTATTGAGTCTTGCGATACCGTAAATATGCGGTTTCGCAAGACTTTTTATGATGTCTGCAAAGCAGACGCGCATTCCGTAGCAAGAACGCAGAGGCGTTCTTGAACCAGGTGTTAAATATTACGAGAAAAGTTTATGCCCCACAATTACAGAGACTCCGGGATCAAAATAATCTGCCATGTTACTACTCAATCCGCTTGCCTTCCAAGTCTGGTCGAAGGTGATATCCTCCGTATTGCTTAAAACAATGAAAGTTGTGTTTTTGGCAGCTTGATTCATTCTGCCGGTAATTTCCAATCTGTACTTGTAGGTATATCCTTCAGAAACCCATTCTCCATCAAGGTTCTCATAGTGGAGTTTGGTTATTACAAATTCTTCATTGTCGTATTTTTCATCAAGCTGCTCGATAGGAGTAGGCTCATAAATTGCTGAACCAAAGTGATCGCCTACTGTAACGGGGTTCGTGAGGAAGCATACAGCAACAACAACGCAAGCGATGACTGCTAAAATTACAATCCAGAAAGCGGGCTTCTTATAATTCATCACAGACTTCACACGTTCTTTTACACCTACCTCACCAAAGGCAAGAGGACAAGCGGCGATCGTGCGGCGGTTCATGCTGCAGGTAACAAGTGCCTGGGTATAATCAGCTCTCTGTTCATTGCCAAGTTCCTTGATAACCTTTTCGTCACAGGCAAGCTCAATATCCCGGCATAGCAGTACATAGGACAGCCACATGAAAGGATTGAACCAATGGACCGTCAACAGGAGAAAACCAAGGGGCTTCCACCAATGATCTTTACGACGGATGTGCGCCTGTTCATGGGCAACAACAGGTTCCAGATCCTGACCGTTCATGTTGAACGGGAGATAGATTCTTGGCTTGATAAGCCCTAAGACAAATGGAGAGCTTACGTTCTCACTCTGGAAAAGGTTGTCCTTGTAGCGAACAGAGGTATCCACTTTACGACATAGTCGCCAATAACTGGTAGATGTATAGAAAGCCAATAGAAGCATGCCTGCTACCCATACAACCGACAAAACAGGCATAACAGTGTTTTCAATCGTATCCGGTTCTCCTAACTGATCGTGCTTCGTTACGATATAGTAACCGCCTTCTCCATCAGAGATAGGCTCTCTGCCGGCACCGATTGCTGCATCGTAAGAAACAGAATCCGGGTGATGAATGTCAACATCACCAATATAATCGTCCATCCACTTCGAAACAAAATCACCACTTCCTATAAAATCAGGAATCAGCGAAACAGGGCTCTCAAAAGAAAACGGGCAGATCAGTCTGACAGCCACGATACCCCAAAGTAGAACATTGACCCACTTGGGAGCTTTTTTCAAAACAAGTCTGAGTATCAGCACAGCCATGACAAGCCAGCTTGCCGATATACTCATGTTGATGATTTTCAAAAAGAGTTCGTTCATTGCGAACCTCCTTTCCGGATGCGGTCAATCATGCGCTGCACCTCATCGAGATCATCTTCGGACATGGCCTGATGCTTTGTAAAAGCGGCGATAAAGGCAGGCAGAGAACCCTCGAATTTTTTCTCGACCAGCTCGTCGATCTCACATGCCTGGGCCTCATCTTTGGACACAAGAGAAGTGACAGTGCCATTCTCGTTCTTCAGCACACCACGTTCACCAAGGCGCTTAATAACAGTATAAGTCGTAGTCCTTTTCCATCCGAGTTGATCCTGGCACAGCTTTACAAGCCGGGCAGCAGTAACCGGCTCATTCTCCCACATGATCAAACAAAAACGATATTCACTTTCGTGGATTTTCGGAATTTCCATTTTCGCAACCTCCTTGTCTACACAGTTAGACTTTATTTACAGTCTACACCATTAGACAAAGAAAGTCAATGCATCAGAGTAAGGTTCAGTAAAGCCGAAATCAATATTGAGACAAATGAAAACGTAAGAACATAAAAACTTCACAAAATTATTAGCACTCTCGCTTGACGAGTGCTAATTCGCGATGTATAATGACTAGCACAAGGAGGAATCCTTGATGTTAGTCTTTATTTTTAGATTTAATGTAAAGGTTCTTAGAGGCGTAGATTCGACGGGGAACAAGTGATGTTTATTTGAACGACTTTGTTGCATGATGGAGATGAGACTCAAAATCGTGGAAGCCTTTGCTGAACACGATTTGTATTTAGGAGGCTCATCGAAATGATTCATGCAACGGAGTGAAATAAACATACTTGAGACCTGTCGTCAATAACGTAGTGGAGAATTATGAAGGAGGTGCTTTTATGAACATTCAAAAATTTACACAAAAATCCATGGAAGCAGTCAATGACTGCGAGAAACTGGCTTATGAATACGGCAATCAGGAGATCGAGCAGGAGCACCTTTT
>JALEPA010000098.1 GCA_022766515.1 Lachnospiraceae bacterium
TACGAGCAATTTCCTATCTAGGAACAAAGAGTCGCTTGCGACTCTTTCGCGCTCGAGCGGTGCTGTTTACAGCTAACTTCTTCTCCGCGAGATGCGCATCCTCGCGGAGCGTTTTTTACTTTATAGGAAACGAGAAGTTTCCTATAAAGTAAAAAAGGGAATATCCTGTTTCGTGTGTCCCATGAAGAACATACGGATCAGGCTATTCCCCCTTTTTATCTGGTTATACAGAGAGAGAAGTCCGAAGAGTTTCCTCGCAGATACCAGAAAAATGCATTACAGGTTTTGACTATTTGTCAGCCATTTCCTGCTCCTGGCGCTTGATCATCTGACGCACCATCTCGCCACCGACAGATCCATTCTGTGCAGAAGTGAGGTCACCGTTGTAGCCATTGTTTTTCAATGGTACTCCTAACTCACTTGCAACCTCCATTTTGAACTTGTCCATTGCCTCCTTAGCCTGTGGCACTTCCATTCTGGAACTATTATTGCTTGTCATGGTTTTTTCCTCCTTTTCCTAATGCTCCGGTCAATTTGATTTCAAATACAGTTGCTGCATTTGAATTTGTATTTCCCGGGATTTGACAAGTGTGATTTGCTTGTCATGGTACTATTATGTGAACTAACCTGGAAAATATGTTGGTAGATAAAGGAAATTTTATGACGAAAGTGCCCACGAAGCGTTGTGACCAAAAAGAAAAATCATCTCCTTTGTAGCCGACACGATATGGTCGTTTTGTCACAGTAAGATTTAACAAAACGAGAAATCATAGAAAAAACTCTGCATGCTACAGAAATTATTAAACTTTTCTGTGACATCATCCATTGGCTATTGACTGCAAAGGAGATGATTTTTCCTGATCACAACGCTTCGTGGGCATTGATCATAAGATTTCAGGGGAGAAATTGGGTGGTGAGGGAAAAGATTTGATGGTTGGGAGTTGTTTTTGTGAGAAAATATGTTACAATAGATTTATATTGTTTCGGAATGGAGGATTACTATGAAGCATATTAAGACATTAAATCGTGCCAACTTAAGTGCAACTGCTAAAAAAGGCGGATGTGGAAAGTGTCAGGCATCTTGCCAGTCTGCATGCAAGACTTCTTGCACAGTTGGTAATCAGAAGTGTGCAAATGAGGAGAATAAATAATTTTCCGAATAACGAGCAACTTTAAATGGCTGTTACAGACATGTAGCAGCCATTTTATCGCTATTAAGATGAAAGTTAAGAATACACTTATCATGGAAAGGAATAAATCAATGATTCATAAATTTAAGGCAAAAGATTTGAATATCCTGTTGGATGTCAATAGCGGCGGTGTGCATTTGATCGATGATGTTACTTATGATCTGTTGGACATCGTGGAACCACCGTTTGCCGGAGAGTGTCCGGATGAGGCGGTAAAGCAGTTGGAGCAGAAATATTCCCAGGAGGAGATCAAGGAAGCGTATGCAGATCTGGTCGAGTTGTATGATCAGAAGTTATTGTATAGTCAAGATATTTATGGTGATTTTGCCAATACGGCAGTAGAGTCACCGATCAAAGCAATGTGTCTGCATATTGCACATGACTGTAATCTTCGCTGCAAATATTGTTTCGCATCAACAGGAGATTTTGGTACAGGACGAAAGCTGATGCCTTTTGAGGTTGGAAAGGCTGCGATTGATTTCTTGCTGGAACATTCTGTTGGCAGAGAAAATCTGGAAGTAGATTTCTTTGGCGGTGAGCCGTTAATGAACTTCGAGGTGGTCAAGCAGATCGTGGAATATGCCAGAAGTAAGGAAGAGGAGTATCATAAGAATTTCCGTTTTACGATCACGACGAACGGTATGCTGCTGACGGACGATAAGATTGATTATATCAATAAAGAGATGTCCAATGTCGTGTTATCGATCGATGGCCGTAAGGAGGTCAATGACCGTATGCGTGTCAAAGTGGATGGCACGGGATGTTATGACCGCATTGTGGAAAATTACAAGAAACTGGTCGAGAAGCGTGGCGATAAGGAATACTATGTACGAGGCACTTATACAAAGTACAACTTAGATTTCGCTGAGGATGTGATGCATTTGTATGAGGCAGGTTTCGACCAGATTTCTGTCGAGCCGGTTATGGAAGATGAGAGTGTAGAGTATGCGATCACAGAAAAAGATCTTGACGCCATTTATGCAGAGTATGATAAGCTGGTAGATCAGATCGCACAGCTGAAAGAAGAGGGAAGCGGCATTAACTTCTTCCACTTTATGATCGATCTGGATCAGGGACCTTGCGTGATCAAGCGTCTTCGCGGATGCGGAAGTGGAAATGAGTATGTGGCGATCACACCGGATGGCGATATTTATCCATGTCATCAGTTTGTTGGTCATGAGGAATACCGCATGGGCAGCCTGGAAGATGGCACTTTCAATCAGGATATTAAGAAGGAATTTGCCGGATGTCATGTATATTCTAAGCCAACCTGTAGAGATTGTTGGGCGAAGTTTTACTGCAGTGGTGGATGTAACGCCAACAATTATATTTACAATGGCGACATTCATAAGGCATATGAACTTTCCTGCAAGATCATGAGAAAACGATTGGAATGTGCGATCCTTAGCCAGGTCAAGGAAATGCTGAAATAGGTAGAAAGGTAAGAATCGTAAAAACTAATGTAGGTAAGAAATGCAAAAATTAAGCACTTGCATTTTTGCCGTATCTGCATTATACTGTGAAAAGTAATTGTGATCGGATTCTTTTTGCTTAATAGGAAACTGCTCGTTTCCTATTAAGCAAGAAACGCTCCGCGAGGATGCGATCACTGTACAGAGGAAAATTGCTAAAGCAATTGTGCAGTGACGCGCAAAGTGGGCAAGCCCACTTTGTTCCTTTATAGGAAACTGCTCGAAATGTGGTGTTATGCCACCAAGAATTGCCTTAGCAATTCTTGTAGAGCAAAACGCTGGTTTTGCTCTTTTGTTCGAGAAGATCACAGAAAATAGAATAGTGATGTCAAACAAACCGTTGAAACGGGAGTAAAAACAATAGATGCGCTCACAGAGAGTCCGGAGAGCTGAGAACCGGATAGTAAGCAGATTGTTAAATGGGCCGTGGAGGGCTGTGTGAAAGGGAGACTGATTAGCGCAGACGCGAAGACATGCGTTAGTTGTCAGGAATATAATGGTATTCTAAAAGAGCATGAAGAACATTCATGAAACAAGGTGGCACCGCGGATTATAAGATAACCCGTCCTTGATAGATAGTGGAACTATTTATCAGGGACTTTTTCTTTAAAGAAAACTATTCGATTCCTTTAAAGAAAAAATGCTCCGTTATGGGAGGCTATTTGTTTTTTATATAGCAAACAATGCTCCGCAAGGAGTCTCAATCTCAAAAATGAAAAGAGGCGTTTTGATGAGAAGAAAAGTGGTAATCATAGGAGCCGGTCATGTGGGTTCACATTGTGCATACGCATTGGCTCATTCCGGTATCTGTGAGGAGATCGTGCTGGTTGACAAGGATCGGGAGAAAGCAGTAGCACAGGCACTGGATGTGGCAGACAGCGTTAGCTTTCTGGATCGGACCGTACAGGTGCGTGCCGGAGACTATGAGGATGCGGCAGATGCAGCGGTGACGGTGATCAGCATTGGAGAGCCAAGACAGCCGGGACAGACGAGGCTGGATCTGTTAGAGCGTTCTGCCGAGCTGTTGGATGAGTTGCTGCAGAGTATGCAGGGAATTACCTTATCGGGTATCGTGATCACGATCACGAATCCGGCAGACATTGTTGCAGATTATGTGCGAAAGGGATTGGGAATGGATCGCAGCCGGGTATTTGGCACCGGAACATTATTAGATACGGCAAGACTGTTGCGCAACTTGAGTGAGGCAACAGGAGTTGCACCAAAAAATATTCAAGCGTTTTCTCTGGGAGAGCATGGAGATTCTTCGATGATTCCATTCTCCTGTGTGACGATAGGCGGAAGATCAGTGCTTCATTATACGATTGATAAGGAGAAGATCTTGCAGGAGACCAGACAGTCAGGAATGACCATTATCGAGGGTAAAAAATCCACAGAGTTTGGCATTGGAAGAGCGCTGACAGAAATGGTGGCAGCCGTCTTGCGGGATGAGAAAAAGGTGATGCCGGCATCGGTACTGCTACAAGGAGAGTATGGACAAAACGATGTGCATTGCGGTGTGCCATGCTGCATTGGAGCAAAGGGAATTGAGCAAATTATCGAATTACCGCTTTCGGAAGATGAGCAGCAACAGCTGCAGGCTTCCTGCGATGTAATTCGTCAACATATCGCCAAAGTGGCAAAATAAAAATGGAGGATCATAGTTATGAGAAAAGTATTGAAAAAAGTAATGTGTGTGATGTTGGCAGCAACATTGGCAGTTGGAGCAACAGGATGTGGAAAGACATCCGACAGCAAAAAAGATGAGGTGACAGTGGCAATTGTACAGCCAATGTCTCATTCCTCTTTGGATCAGATCCGAGATACCATTGTGAAGAAATTAAAGGATTCTGGAAAAAACATCAAGATCGTAACAGACAATGCGAATGGTGACAGTGCCGCAAACAACACGATTCTGGAGAATGACAAGGCAAAGGGTGTGGACATTATTGTTCCTATCGCAACATCCACAGCACAGTCTGCGAAGAGTGTATATGAAGGTACGACAACTCCGATCGTTTTTGCAGCAGTCTCTGATCCGGTGGCAGCAGGATTGACAGGAAATGACTGTGAGAACATTACCGGAGTATCTAACAACATCCCGGCAGATGAGATCGTAAAATTGATCTACAACTTCCAGCCGGATTGCAAAAAGATCGGTTTTGTATATACATCCAGTGAGACAAATTCTGTATCAACGATCACAGCAGCTAAGAAATACTGCGATGACAATCAGATCGTTTATGAAGAGGTATCGATCGCTAATGTTTCCGAATTGCAGACAGCAGTAGAAACACTTCTTTCTAAAGGAGTAGATGCTTTGTACACAGGAAATGACAATACGATCGCTTCTGCAATGGCTACATATACCGATGCAGCATACAGCAAGAATGTACCAATCTATTGTGGAGCAGATTCTATGGTTGCAGACGGTGGATTTGCAACAGTAGGTGTAAATTATGTACAGCTTGGCGAGCAGGTAGCGGATCTTGTTTTACAGATCGCTGATGGCAAAAAGCCGGCTGATCTCCCATATGAGACAATCTCTGAATATGCAAAATATGTCAATATGCAGGCAGTAAAACAGTTTGGTGGACAGTTTGATGAAAAGGCATTTGACGGCTTTGAAGTGCTGGTAGAGGAAAATGGTGTCAGCCACTTCAATGAAAAATAGAAGGAGCAGAGAACATGGATATTATGAGTATGTTATTGTCCGCTTTGGGGCAGGGATTGATCTATGCTCCGATGGCGTTGGGCGTATATCTGACATTTAGTATCTTAAAAACACCCGATCTGACGGTTGAGGGAAGTTTTGTGGCAGGCATGACCGTGTGTGCTGTGGTGACGATCAGCGGACATCCTTATCTGGGATTGGTGGCCGGAATGGCAGCAGGAGCACTTTCCGGTGCGGTGACAGGAATCTTGCAGACCAAACTTAAGATCGAGCCGATCCTGTCCGGTATTCTTACCATGACAGGTCTGTATACGGTCAATTATGCCGTGTTAGGCGGACAGTCCAACCTGTATCTGCAGTATGAGACAGAAAATGACCTTGGAGTCACGGTAAAAGAACCATCATCAACGGTATATAAACAGTTTGGTTCACTGATTGGAGAAGCCGATGCCTCTATGACAGCATTTTTGCTGACGGGGTTATTGGTCGTTCTTTTGTGCATCCTGCTTGCTGTATTTTTCCGTACGAGAAAGGGAATGACCATCATTGCTACAGGTGACAATGAAGAGATGGTTCGCTCTTCATCGATCAATGCGGATCTGTCCAGAATCTGCGGAGTCATGTTATCCAATGCGTTGGTTGCATTTTCTGGAGCACTGTTATGTCAGTATCAGAAATATGCAGATCTTAACTGTGGAAACGGAATGTTAGTCATGGGTCTTGCTTCTGTGATTATTGGTCTGGCGATTTTTGGTGACAAGTCGGTCACAAGAGGGATCATATCTGTGGCGATCGGTTCGCTGTTGTACCGTATTGTGATCCAGCTTGCCTACCGGATCGATATGCCAAGTTATGCAGTCAAATTGTTATCGGCGGTGATCGTTGTGCTGGCACTTTGTGTTCCTTTGCTGCAAAAGAAATATGCGGCAAAGCACAAGAAACAGACGGTGAAAGGGGGAGCGGCAAATGAGTAGTTCCTTAAAATTGCAAAACATCACGAAATGCTTTGAGGCGGGCAGTGTCAATGAAAAGGTTGCCTTAAATCATTTGAACCTTACGGTAGAGCCGGGAGAATTTGTGACCGTATTAGGAAGTAATGGTTCGGGCAAATCTACCATGTTTAATGTGATCCTTGGCAGTATTTTTCCTGATGAGGGAACGGTTTATTTGGGCGAAGAAGACATTACCAAACAAAAGGATTATAAGAGGGCGTTAAATATTGGATGTCTGTATCAGAATCCTTTGCGAGGTACGGCACCGAACCTTACGATCGAGGAAAATCTCGCGCTTGCTTATACGAGAAAGGCCTCTCCTTCCTTGTTTGCGATCAACAAAAAGGATAGTGAGTATTTTCGGGAAGTCGTTTCTACTTTGGGAATGGGATTGGAAGACCGTATGAAGACGAAGATCGGTCTTTTGTCCGGTGGACAGAGACAGGCGGCATCGCTATTGATGGCAACGATCGCGCAGCCAAAACTGCTTTTATTAGATGAACATACGGCAGCACTTGATCCCGGAGCGGCAGAAAAGATCATGGAGATGACGAAAAAGATCGTCACCGAAAATAAGATCACGACGCTTATGATCACGCATGATATGGAGTATGCGCTGCAATACGGAAGTCGTACGATCATGTTGGATTCCGGTTCGATCATTATGGATCTGCAGGGCGAGGAAAGAGAGCAGATGACGACCGGACAGTTGGCAGAGATCTTTTATAGTAAGAGTCGTCATAAGGCTGATTAAAAAAGCAGTATCGGCATTTTGCTCTGCAAGAATTGCGAAAGCAACTCTTGGCGATATTACATTATGAGCAATATGGTATTCAATAATGAAAGCAAAACACAACGGATCTGTAATAGGATCCGTTGTGTTTTTTTTGTCTTATTTTCATGTAAGAAACCTTATAAAAGTGTTTCGATCAAATGCTCATTCGTAGGCATATGGACTGCAGGAATCGGATGTGAAGCATCTCCGTACAACACAGAAGCAAACCGCTCACAAACAGCATCGTGTGTCTCAACAGAATATTTTAACTGTAAAGATCTGGCAATACGGTTGAATAAGGAAGGAGAGATCGTTGCGCCCCAGTCCTCTACATCGCCATCTTCGATCAGCTTTGGTGTGATGGAAAGTGTCTTTCCGGTTGTTTTGTTCAAAGCAGTCAGTTTGATGAAACCGGTATCGCTATCCAATGCGTACTGCAACTCACAAACTTCCTTCGCAGTGGAACGGAAGTGGAGCGTACCAAGGAAATCGGAATCTAATTCGCTCAATGGCTCAAACAGATCCATTAAGATTCCATGTCGATCATGTGAGATCAGATAGATCAACTTATCAATGCTCTGCTGACTCAATACATCGCTGTTTATCGTGTTCTTTTTTTCTAAAAGGAAAGAAACCAATACATCGATCTCTTCCTGACTTAACAGAGAATAACTCTGATTTTGAGAATCATTCATTTTATTACCTCCCGTAAATCGTACCCAAAATGCCATAGTAGTTGGCAGTTGTCTCTCTTATTATACATGGAAAGAAAAACAGTTTCAACACAAACCTACAAAAAATAAAAGTGTTTTATCCGGTGAAAGGGAGTGGAAAAAGCCTTATTTGCGATGATTGGCGTAGTTATGCGCAAATAAGGTACATAAAACAGTGGGTTGTGGACATAGTAACCTAAGAAAGGAGAGGATCAGAATGGAGAAAAAGAAGAAAGTAGAAGTGAAAACGCCGGAGGACATCGGTAAATTGTCAGAAAAGGAACAGAAAAAATGGGAAATTGCCCTGGAACTCGGCTATTTTGACAAGATCGTAGCTGGCGGATGGAAATCGCTCACTTCCCGAGAAAGTGGCAGAGTGGGCGGCGTTCTGGCATCCAGAAAGAGCAAAAAACAGGTTGACAATCCGGAGAAGGTATACTATAACCAAGAAAAAGGCTAATTTACGAAGGCAAAAGTGAGAATAGTCAGACACATGGCTTCGGAATGGAGAATACAATGGGGCAAAAAAAAGAATTTGAAGAGAAACAACGGCATGGTACGGTGGAATTTCCGTTAGGATTACACAAAATGGAATATCCGCAAAATACAGATGCTATTTTTTATCTGCATTGGCACCAGGAATTTGAGTTTCTTGTTGTGACACGGGGCAAAATGTTGTTCACGATCGAACAGCAGGATTATGTGTTGGAACAGGGGGATGGAATTTTTGTAAATTCCAACCAGCTGCATTCGGCTAAGACGATCGACGGAGAGGCGTGTGCTTTTTTTGCGGTAGATTTTTCGTACCAGATCTTATCGGAAGATATACACAGCCGTTTCGCAAAAAAATACATAAGACCGGTATTGCATGAAAAAACTTGTTTCCCGGTGCATTTGAAGGCGCAGGGCGAGGAATGGCAGCAGGAGATACTACGGCAGCTTGCGGAAATTAGTGCCTGTCCGGAACATGGGCTGGAAGAATATGAATTGCTGGTAAGAAGTAGGATCTTTGCGGTGTGGGATCTGATGACGCATCATGCGTCTCATGTCGAAAGCAGCAGAGAGGAACATCGTTATTCGGAGCGGCTTGCTCCGGTAGTGGCATATATGCAGGAAAACTATGCGTATGAGATCACTTTATCCGAATTGGCGGAACTCTTACCGATGAGTGAGGGACAGTTTTGCCGTGTATTCAAACACACGATGAAAATGTCGCCGATGCAATATCTGATGCGTTATCGCATTTTGCAAAGCTGCAGAATGTTACAGGATACGGATAAGAAAGTAGGAGAGATCGCAAATCTGTCCGGCTTTAATAATATCAGTTATTTTAACAAAGTATTTTTGAACACGATCGGTTGTACACCGAAAGAATATCGGGCGAACAGTAATTATTAGAAAAAAGGTTGCGCTGTGCGGGGAGCATGGGCAGCAAAGAGGAGGAGCATGAAAGAATATACAGATTTGATCCAGGCAGCAAAAGAGTTTCCGGAGGCAGAGGCGTTTATTTTTGATATGGACGGGTTGTTATTTGACACAGAGCAATTATTTATGGAGCAGTTGGCGATCGTTATGAAAGAACAGGGATATACTTTGACTAAAGAAGTGTATTGCAAAAGTCTGGGGCTTGCCGGAGAACGGTTGAAAGAATTGATGCTTACGACTTATGGAGAAAACTATCCTTTTGAGGAGTGTGGTGCAGAGAGCCGAAGGAGAGTGTCAATGGTGGCTGACACGGTAGGACTTCGCATCAAACCACAGATCGTAGACTTGTTATGCTGGCTACAGGAACATCATATCCGATGTGCAGTGGCATCGTCTACCAATTCCGAGCATGTAGAACGCTACCTCGAAAAAAGTGGGATTCGTTCCTATTTTTCGGCAGTGATCGGTGGGGAGATGGTAGAACGATCCAAACCGGAGCCGGAAATCTTTTTGTTAGCGTGTGAGAAACTTGGCGTAGCACCGGATGCCAGTGTTGTGTTGGAGGATTCCGAGAATGGAATACGCGGAGCACATCGTGCAGGGACAGCTGTGGTATGTATCCCGGATCTGAAAGAACCGGATGTATCCGTGCAGTCCTACATTGATGTACTTGTCCGAACGGGCCGTTCGTAACCCATCTGACAGTTATTATTTTGTTGCTGCGAGATCAGATCGTACATAGGCAATGATCGCATTACAGGATCGTAATACGATGACCAGGATGCAGATGGCAAGCAGAGAGAACAGTCCCCAAAACAGGACAGACAGCTGCAGCCGGAATCGCATCTGATAGATACAAAGTACCAGTAACACAACAAAGATAAGACAGGCGAGAAGTGAATAAATGCGATAGGTGATCTGACGGGAAATGATCGACTGCAATAGTTGTTTTTGCAGTTCGGGATGTTCTGTCAGATCTTTTGTTTTGTTACGCATTTCAGATAGCCGTTTCTTCAATACCTGCTTGGAGTAAAATGCTAAATATTCCTGCTGCTTGTCCGCATATTTTGGCAGAAAGCTATACCAGCCAATACTAAAGAAGGTCAGAAAATGGCTGGAGTACAGGACATTGTGGATGCCCGACAACAGAGCAAACAGTACATAACTGCCAAATACAAAAGAGAGTGACAAGTTCTGATCGATCGTGACAGCAGTATGCTCGGAAAGTCTCCATAGGAAGAGGATCAACAGAACCAAAAACAGGCCACCGGATATCAGTCGAAATAGCCGTATCTTGGAGGTTGTCTGCTGTGGGGCATCCTTTGCATGATCTAAAAAAACGCCAGCTGCAAACAAAGCGATGTATTTCCAGAGCAGATATACCGGAATGGCACACGCCACAGGAAGAAAGAGCAGAGAATTGATCGAAGGGATCAACTTTGTGATACCCCATTGCAGAACGCGCAAAAAGAGCAGTAACATACTACATTCCGTACCAAAACTAAGCAGAACATACAGTGCGTAGAATGGTTGTCTGCTTCGTACC
>JALEPA010000147.1 GCA_022766515.1 Lachnospiraceae bacterium
GGCTATGAGGGAGACGATTCTTCTGAGATTGAGCCGTCATGGCAAGCGGCAGAGACAATGGAAACAATCCCTACTGTAGAGAAACAGTGGATTGTAAAAGCATTGATATGAAAAACGAATGGAAACATTGGAGGGAACATGCAGTATCAAGGAATGAACGGGATGACTTATTTCGTAGAGGAACAAAAATTAGCTAGTGGTGGAGAGGGGGCTATCTATGCTGTGCAGGGTAACCCAGCCATGGTGGCAAAGATTTTTCGCACGGATAAAAAGACGCCACAGCGGGAGCATAAGTTACGCATTATGGCAGCAAAGAAGATGACCAAGGAACAGTTAGCGTATTTTACCTGGCCACAGGATGTATTGTTTGACAAGAATGGATTTGCGGGGTACATCATGCCGCGAGTATCGGGAATGAAAACGCTGACGGAGTTATACAGTGAAGACCGGTACGACATGGAGTGGCGTCTGGCAGCGGCATACAATGTATGTGTGACAGTGGAGGCAATTCATGAAGTTGGGCAGGTATGTGGTGACTTAAATTCTCTCAACATTCTCGTTAACCTTACGGAAAATGATCCGAACTGCTGTCATGTGACATTGGTAGATACGGATTCCTACCATGTGGTCACAGATACCGTGGATTATCGTTGTGAAGTGGGAATGTCTGACTATCTTGCTCCGGAGATTCAAAAGAAGATGGGAAATGGTGTGACTTTGCGAAATGCACCTTTGCCAACCTATACGATGGAGACAGACCGCTTTGCGCTTGCAGTGCATATATTTTGCCTGCTTATGAATGGATGTCATCCCTTTGCCTGTGCCAAACAGGTGGGAGACACCATAGAAGATACGATGGAACAGAAGACAACAACGGGAGATATGCCTTCCGTGGTTGCACCACAGCCGATCGACAATATCAAAGAAGGATTCTTTCCCTTCTGTATGTCAAAGCCGGGGATTACCGTACCGGCATATGCACCGGATTTTGACAGCTTGCCACCGTCTTTGCAGGCATTGTTCCGGCAGACTTTTTGCGAAGGATATGATGATCCGGCGAAGCGTGTGACGGCAAGTGAGTGGGTCAATGCATTATCATCGCTGTGGAACGAAGGGTTCAAAGAGTGTGACAAAGGCCACAAAATGCTTGCAGGTGCACCAGTGTGCCCTCTTTGCCAGATAGAAAAGAAATTGGAGAGAATAAGCGGTAAGATCGGTGGCAGTCAGGTCATACCGCCAAGAAAGAGTTCAGAAGGACCTAATCCACCTACGCCGCCCCCGGTTTCACAGGAAGAACCAGTGAAAGAATTTGAAATAACTACTGTAGAATGGATCATACTAATGCTTGCGATTGGCTTAGTATTATTTATAGGATTGGCATTTATAGGATTGGCAGCAGAGAATGCATCTGAATCAGAAGACAACAGTAACAAGTATGACTCTGAGGATTATGACAGCGATTCTGACTCTACAGATGATGATACTTCCGGTATTGATTCGTCATGGCAGGCGGCAGAAACAACAGAACAAATCTTTTCTATCGATGAACACCGAATTGCGAAGGTAACGATGTGATGGAAAAGTTTGAAAGATAAACAATGGAGGAAAACACAATGAGAGAACAGATTACGATTAACAAAGGGCGTATCGGAAATGAAATTGAGGGAATGGGCGAGCCACATTTAATATGTGCTTTGCTTGTGGATACTTCCGGGTCGATGGAATTACATGGAGCGATCAACAGCTTGAATGAAAGCATTGAACGCTTTAAGCAGGGATTGGTCAACGATCCGATCGCTCGCAAAAGAGTAGAGGTCGCATTGATCGAGTTTAATACGAATGTAAACATGATTAATGATTTCTGCCCGGTGTCAAATATGCCGACTCCACAGTTAACTGCCTATGGATATACCAGCATGGGAGAGGGAATCAAAGTAGCAGTTGACAGGGTGCTGGAACGACGAAAACTGCACGGTGCACTGGGAACACCACAGCATAAACCTTGGATCTTTATGATCACAGATGGAAAGTCTAATTCAGATGTGAAAGTGATGCGTGAAGCAGAAGAATTGATTCGGCAGGAAGAAGCAAAGGGGCATCTTAATTTCTGGGCAATCGGTGTAGGAGATTATGATTCCAGTGAGTTGTTCCGTTTGACCAAGCGAGTAGTCGAGTTGAAATCCTTTGATTTTACCAACATCTTTGATTGGTTGTTGGAAAGTGTATCGACGATCTCACAGAGTCAGGTTGGAGAAACCGTGGCAATCCAACCGCTACCGGAAGACGCCAGAAAGGCAGACCCGGAGCGAAGCATTGAACAAGGATGGCTTTCATAAAGGAGGTAAGAAATGATTACATATGGTTATTCGTTACAAGGTAAATCACATGTAAAGAACGGCATTGTATGTCAAGATTCCAGTAAGGTAGACCGTCTTCGCGCAGGACTGTACATGGGAATTGTGGCAGATGGTGTTGGAAGTGCAGCCAAATCAGACATAGGATCTAAGATGGCAGTGGAAGGTTTGTTCGCCTATTGCAATGAACATGTGAAGAGAAGTCAGACAAATGAAGATCTTGAGCTGATCTTGAAAGAGGGGTACACATACGCAATGCAGCAGATTACCGATTATGCTGTGAAACATGGGGAGCAGCTGTCAGACTTTGATACGACCCTGTCGTCGGTGCTTTACAATGGAGAGCAGGTGGTATTCGGTCATGCCGGAGATGGCGGAATCATTGCCAGATACAATGACGGGCATATAGAGCCGATCACAGAGAGACAGAAGGGAGCAGATGAGATTTCTGTGCGTCCGCTTCGTGCAGGTGAGTCATCATGGGCGTTTGGCAGTGTTTTAGGAAATGTTGCATCGGTCTTGTTAGTCACAGATGGAATGTTAGACGGGGTGATGCAGCCTAATCTGCTGAATCTGCCTAAAAGTAAAATGCAGCTTGTAAGGCGAAATTATCCTAAAAATCATGTGTATGTGACAGCGGCAGAATTTTTTATGAATCCATACTGTGTATTTGCCAACAGCAAAGTACATCATCCGGAGAAACTGTTGCAGCATTTTCTGCAGGGAAATCTTTCGGAAGAGGACGACAGACAGTTTGTACAATGTATGCAAAATGGTTATGATAAAATGTTTCAGGAAAAAGATGTTGTTGAACTTTGTCAGATGATTATTAACCGTTGCATGGCGATCCGTATGTTAGAGCAGGTGGAAGATGATAAGAGTCTGGTCTGTCTGATCAATGAGAAACAGAGGGTACAGCCGCAAACACTCCGGTATTATAGAGAGCCGAATTGGAGATGGCTGAATGACTGTATGCAGGCATTGTTAGCAGGAACGCCCACTCCGCCTAATCCGGATATAAAGATCGAAATAACGCCCCCTAGCGGAGAGCCACCAAAAATTGTTGGGTCAGGAGGGCGTAAACCACCAAAACCATCTCGTGATATTCCGAAAGTAGAATGTCCGGTATATGGCGATACATATGCCCAGAGATGTCCGGAATTAGATAACACTTCTTCAAAGGGAAAACATATTTCAGTTTTGATCGCAGTTGGTGCAGTCGGCATCTGCTTTGCGATGTTTGCAGGGGGAATGTTACTTGGCAAACATTTTTCTGCAAAAGATACGAAGCAAACGCAATATGCACAGGAAAGCACACCAAATGTTCAGCCTTCTGCATCTCCGGAAGTGACACCGACACGATCACCGAATGATAACAATATGCAGAAGTCAGAAATGCAAGGGTTGTGCTATCAGCTGTTGAGTTGCGTACATGATTTGGAGAAGTCAGACATTACTCCGGAACATGCAGAAAAATTTTGGACTATGGCTGATAAGGCTGGAATCCAAGAGGAGTTAAAGAGTCTGGCGGATATTAATAAGGAGAACGCTAAAAAGCCGAAAAATGCGTCTGAAAATGACAGTAATGATAATGACTCTCAGTCATCTTCACAGGATAAGCCAACATCTTCTCCGGGGAAACCGGGGCAGAATTTTACAGATAGGGATGTCTCTCATCAGACGGGAACACAATCATCAAGGGATGATTATTTAGAGGAAACATCATCGCCACAACCTCATGCAAAAGAAACATTTGCTCCTGACAACGACGATGACAACGAGCAGACAAAGGAATCAGATAACTGGCAACTAATGATGCAGTTATTGCAGAAGGTGCAGGAGCAGGATGGCTTGGAGACATCTGCTGACGATGCAGAGAGTGATCCCACAGACACTGCAAAAGAAGAGTCAACATTAAAAGAAGTGTTTGATTCACTCAGTGATCAAATGAGAAATTCCGTAAAAAAATATCTGAAGAACTTGTGGAATCAACAAAATAATATGCCCAATAACCAGGCATAGGAAATTAAGAGAGAGAAGGGAGAAAAGAAATGTCTAAATTTTGTATCAAATGCGGGAATCGTTGTGTCGATCATGCGGAGTATTGCCCACGATGTGGAACAGCGTTTGTAGCCAATCCTGTACCACCAACTCCGATACAGCCGACCTCAACTCCAATGCAACCGATGCCAAAGCTACAACATTCGCAATCTGCTTTATTGGGAAAAGTGCAAATGTTTTGGAACAGACTGCAATCGGACCGTCAGTTTTTGCGCAAGGTAGTAATTGCGACAGTGACAGTCGTAGTGTGTCTGGTGTTAGCATTGGTTCTCATCCAGCGCATGAATAGCGTAGATGGAACCTGGGTTTCGGATGATGGTAGTAGGCAATTGGTTATTCATGGGAATATTGTCGAGGATTATTGGACAGGTGAAGATGGTGACTTTGAAAGAAATGAACCGGAAGGTTGGGAAAAAATTCCTGACAAGCAGTTGGATAGAACACAACATATTATTTATTTGTTAGAGGATGGAGTTTACGAAGGATGGTGGTATCGCAGAAAAGGGAAAACATTGTATTTGCATGCATCACGCCAGAGTTACGATGCAAACCAGCCGGATGAAATATTTTACCGCAAATAGCTAGAACAGGAGGAAGAGATGGCGAAGTTTTGTACAAAATGTGGGGCAATGTATGAGGATTCCCAGGCACAATGTCCAAGATGTTATCCAGGTACGAGGAATGTAAACAATATGGCGGGACCGGGCACTTCGGGAAATGGAAGGCAGTCTGCGATGGGGCAGCAGCCAAGAAATACACAGCAGTATGGGAATAGACAGCAAACAGTAAATCGTCAGCCTGTTAATAATCAGCAAGTGGGAAATGGACAACAGAGAAATGGTGCAGGTGCAGTGAAACAGAATTCTGCAAAGAAGAAACATGGGACAGCCTTTTTGGCAGTGGCACTTGTACTCTTTATACTGGCAGGCGGTGGATGGTATGTGGCAACAAATTTCGTGGATTTTGGAGGATTTAAGGATACGAAATATATTCAGGAGGATCTGCTTCAAAAAAATAGTTTATTGTCTTCTGGAAAGTTGACCAACCTGAATACGAAGATTGTATCGGATAAGAAGCAAAGCAGAGAGATCCACAAATCCGTTATTCAAGTTGCGGGGGACGCTAATACCTATCATTATGAGGCAGAGTTTGAAACCGTATACTGCAAGTCCAGGGAAACGAAAGGGGGATGGTATCTACAGGACTGCAAGCAGACAAAAGGCATTTATTCTGTTA
>JALEPA010000151.1 GCA_022766515.1 Lachnospiraceae bacterium
CCAGAGCTCCCAAACTCTCATAAGCATGTAATCCCGGTAATTGATTGTCTGCCATAGCAAAGGCTGCCATTGGTTTTCCCATCGCACACAATTCTGCCACCGTAGTTCCTCCGGCAGTGACAGCGATATCCGCATTTTTCATTACATTCCATATATCAGGAATATTTTGGTATATCTCTACATTGCCATACTGCAATGCACACTGCTGTAATGCCTCTATCTGGTCGTAATATTTCCCCACAACTACATATTTTTTCATTTGCTGCAGTCTCGGTATGCTGTTCCATTCCGTTATGAGCTTTCGTATCATCCCATACGGATCTGTTCCTCCACTTGTCAAAAAAAGACTTGTTGGCGGATGATTCACACTATCTTTTCTATTCTCCGCAAATTCTTTTCTGATCGGTATATACCTACTGCCCAAAAGAAATTTTGTACCCCTATAATTTCCCCTGCCATTGTAGTCATTTCTATCTGCATCTACGGTATAATTGATCAAAAGATCAACCGGATAGTGCATTGCATTAATATCATCAATATACGCTACTGACATCCTGCTATGTAACTGCTCCAAGTAATGAGAAGTCACCTCATAGGAGTCAACTAACAGACACGAAATTTCCTGTTCATCACAAGATGCAAGTAATATCGGTAATTCTTCATCCTTTTTACGATAGTCATTCTGCAAACAGATACAAGGTATATTCTTCTCTACCAATGTTGAAGCTGCACTCGCATCGGAAATAAAAAATAAAACCCGTTCACCCATCTCTTGCAATTGTTCCGCTATTGTCATACATCGCATTAGATGACCCATAGCTATTTCATCATTCGCATCACATCTAATCCCTATTGCCATCTTTATCCCCATTCCACAGATGTCGTACTACAAGAATATTTTACATATTCTTTAATGCTTCACGCAGCTGTTCCACGGATAACCATTCCGTATTATTGCCTGAATTATATTCAAATCCATCCTCTACCGGCTTGCCACCCGGCATGATCTGATCATCAGAAACCCATGAATAATTCGGATAAACAATATAATGTTTCTCATATTCGTAGGTCGATCTGGAATCATCTCGTGTCACCATAACTTCATGAAGCTTCTCTCCCTCTCGTATCCCAATTTCCTTGATCGTGCAGTCCGGAAGCATCGCTTTTGCAAGATCTCCGATATGGAACGATGGAATTTTGGAGATATAAGTCTCTCCACCCTTGGATTCCTCCAGTGCCTTAAACACAAGCTCTACGCCCTGTCTCAATGTGATCCAAAAACGCGTCATACGCATATCCGTCACACCAAGCTCCGTCTCTCCGTTCTCGATCATCTTCTGCCAGATTGGGATCACCGATCCACGACTGCCAGCAACATTACCATAACGGACAACAGAAAATACACAGCCATTTGCCCCACTATATGCATTTGCCGCAATAAATAACTTGTCAGATACCAGCTTAGTACCACCATACAGATTGATTGGATTAACTGCTTTGTCGGTCGACAAGGCAACTACCTTTTTGACACCTTTATCCAAAGCGGCATCGATCACATTCTGTGCACCATGGATATTTGTCTTAATCGCTTCCATCGGGTTATATTCACAAGTTGGCACCTGCTTCATCGCTGCTGCATGAATGACATAATCGACTCCTTCAAAAGCACGGTACAACCGCTCTCTGTCCCGAACATCTCCGATAAAGAAACGCACTCTGCTCATATCCACCTTGTCCTGGTATTCCATCTGCATCACACTTTGCTTAAACTCGTCTCTGGAGTAAATGATCACTTTTTTCGGCTCATATTTTTCAAAAATCATCTCCAAGAATTTTTTACCAAAAGAACCTGTTCCTCCTGTGATCAGTATTGTCTTATTATTTAACATGTCGTACCCTCCACATTCTTCTAACTTATCGTACTGTTTCTATTTTAATCCCATCATCCGATTCTGTCTACTACATCCGCAAGTTTCTGCAGCACCGCTCCCTGTATCTTTGCACCGCCTTCCGTTGCATCAATAAAATTGATCTCCGGATGCTTTGCAATATACTGTTCTATCCACTTTCGATAGCTGTTCAGATTCCTCGCTGTCGGAATTTTTTGTCCATGAATGTCTTCCACCCATTCCACTGCCGTATTTGTCACATCTCTTGTATCATCTGTTTGCGCTGCATGTGCCTTTCCACCTGTATAAGCAAGATCCAGCCCGCAAAAAACGATCTCCGAACAGCCGAGACGCACTCCCAGGCTGGCTGCTGTTGTTGCCACAGAACCGCCTGTCTCTGTCATGCCATAGCCATGTTCCGCCGCACACTCTTCACTAGCCGGAAATCCCTCTTGAAAGATCGCATACTTTTCTGCCTGATAGTCCTGAACGATCTTATGATACACTGTTGCCATAAACAGTAATGGCACACCACATTCTTGAACCCCTTCAATCTGTCGATAGGTACCTGCTCCTGCGTCCGTAACGATCACATAATCCGGACGGATTCCCTGTGCCAACAGCTTTCTAAGAACCGTTCCCGTTGCCAAAATAACTCCCCCATCTGACACCCGTTTTAATTCCTGCATGTTGTGGTCCAGTGATGGTCCTGCTGCAATTACAAAACATGTTTTACCTGCAAATTGTTCTCGCAACTCTCCCACTTCTTTTTCAAAATATGGCTGGTTGTCATGGAAATTCCCCAGCAATCTTGTCAACTGAACCGAAATAGAAGTCCAACCATAAAAATATTCTTCTAACTGCTTTCTCATTACTGTATCTTCGATACTACATACAGATGGATAGTGTACCAAAAGTTCTCCGCTGCCACTTTCCTGTTGAACAGCTGCTTGAAGCGATTTTCCGGTCAATGTATCACACACGGTAATTTTATCAAACAGTCCCGGCACACCATATTTTTTTGCTATGGAGATCCGATTTTTGTCCGACTCGATCACGGTAACCTTAATCGCCTCATCCATATCCAACAATGCCTGTATATGATATCCTAATCCAATACCATACACGGTATACTGAAACTGTCCTTGCCGAAACCAGGATGCTGCCAATTCTCTTGCCTCGCGGTATACATTTCCGTTGGTATGCAGATATGTTCTTCTATCCCCCTGTTCAATGACAAGCGTATACGCACCGCTGGAGGTATACTCTAAGACATATCCTTTTACACCGGTATCCGGTGCCTGTTGCTCTAAAATAATTC
>JALEPA010000168.1 GCA_022766515.1 Lachnospiraceae bacterium
GTAAATCCACCTTCTGCACTGGCGCGCATTTTGTCTTTGCGGAAAGTCATTGTGTCTAACATACCGTTGAATAACACGATACATCCTTTTGTTGTATCGATCGCATCAAAGACGAATTCTTTATCTTCCTGCATATCTTTGTTGTATGCCAGGGACAATCCTTTCATCGTTGTCAGAAGAGAGATGAGAGATCCGTAGACACGACCTGTCTTTCCGCGAACAAGCTCGGCAATGTCCGGATTTTTCTTCTGTGGCATGATACTGCTTCCGGTAGAGTAGGAATCATCAATATCGATAAACTGATATTCATTAGTATTCCAGATGATGATCTCCTCACAAAAACGGCTGAGGTGCATCATGATGATGGACATAGCGGCTGAAAATTCGATCAAATAATCACGGTCAGAAACAGAGTCCATGCTGTTCAAAGTTGGTCCGGCAAATCCTAACAGGCTTGCTGTCAGTTCTCTGTCCAGAGGGTAAGTGGTACCTGCCAGTGCACCGGATCCGAGAGGACAGTAGTTCATACGGTCATGAATATCTTTCAGACGGGAACGGTCACGGCGGAACATCTCAAAATAAGCACCCATATGATGTGCCAAGGTGATTGGCTGTGCCTTCTGCAAATGTGTGAAACCCGGCATGATCGTGTCCAGATTTTCTTTCATGATCTTTAACAGGCTTTGTAAAAGATCTTTTAACAAGGCATCCATTTCCAAGATTTCTTTTCTGGTATAGAGTTTCATATCCAATGCTACCTGGTCGTTACGGCTGCGTCCTGTATGCAGTCGCTTTCCGGCATCACCAATGCGCTCGATCAAATGAGCTTCTACAAAGCTGTGGATGTCTTCGTGCTCCTCGGTAAAGACCAATTTACCGGACTGAATATCGCTTCGGATCGACTCTAATCCGCCGATGATCGCTTCTTTATCTTCATCGGTCAAGATACCCTGCTTTGCTAACATGGTGACATGGGCAATGCTGCCATCAATGTCCTCGTTGTAAAATTTCTGGTCAAAAGGAAGGGATGCATTGAAATTATGTACCAACTGATTGGTTTCCTTAGTAAAGCGTCCGCCCCAAAGTTTCATAATGTGGTTCCTCCATTCTTGTCTGTGTTATCCGTAAAATACCGAAATGGAAGATCCATTTCGGTATTCGGTAATGTTTGCTTATAATGATCAAAGTGTCAGATAACTCTTTGACACGATAACCGTATTCTCATTAATCCTCAGCAGTAGGTGTTGTATCTGAAAACTCGATAAAATCATCATCAAAATCATCGAAATCATCTGTATCATCCAGATAATCAGGCTCCAGATAGCGGTATACGGCAAATGCGATTGCTGCTACGGCAGCTACAGCACCGATGATAGCAAGTGCGATCACAATTCCGTTCTTGTTCTTTTCCTCTAACTCTTTTTTGTGAAGGAGTTCATTGATTTTCGCTGCGTTTACTAATTCTTCAATTTTGTTTGACATAGCGCCACTTCCTTTCCTTGTTTTGTTCTTTGTAGTATACCATATTTTGCTTGGAATATCTATAATTTTTTAAGCTTAGCAAAGGATGCCATCATTTTCTTGGTAATGCCGTTATCAAAATCGACAGCCACCTGATAGTCACCGGATTTCTCGACAAGAGAAGTTACCGTACCTTCACCGAATTTTCTGTGGGAAACGCGGTCGCCTTCCCCGTAATTGATGGTCGTTCCGGCAGACGCTGTGCTGCTTTTTCTCTGATAAGAAGTCGCAGCGGCAGAAGCGGAAGAGGATGCGGCAAATCCTTTGTTGATCAGTGGATTGCCGGCAAACAGATCAGCTCCCGAACTGCGTCTTACCGCCTGCTTTGTCTTGAGCTCATCCATAGGATTCCACTGGGATGCGGCGTTGGTGCGGACATTAGGAAGACGATCTGTACGCATCGTATGGTAGGCATCTGTGGAGCGGTCAGCCGAAAAACCGTTATTTCTGGACACTTCCCCCTGATTTTTCAGCAGATATCTTGGAATCTCATTGATAAAACGAGATGGTGGATTGTACTGCTGTTCGCCATTGCGGAAGCGGCTCTGTGCACAACTAAGGCTAAGCTTTTCTCTGGCGCGCGTGATGCCGACATAGCACAGACGGCGTTCTTCCTCCATTTCCTCCGGATCATCTCCGGAGACAGCACTATATCCTGGGAAAATACCATCTTCCATACCGACCAGATAGACATAAGGGAACTCCAGACCCTTAGCACTATGTAAAGTCATCAGCAATACAATATTGGTATCGTCATCGACCGAATCAATATCTGCCACCAGGGCAACTTCCTCTAAAAAGCCTCCGAGAGTAGGTTCTTCTTCACAGTTTTCCTCGTAAGAGACGACTTTATTGATCAATTCCTCAATATTTTCGATTCGATTGTTCGCTTCTTCGGTGTCTTCTTCCTCCAAAAGCCGCACATATCCGGTTTCTTCAATGATCTCTCGAATGAGATCTTCGAGACTGTATCCCGGTGTGGCGAGATGGCGCTTGAAGGATTCGATCAAACTGACAAAACTGCCAAGTTTGGTGGCGCTTCGCTTCAACCCATCAATATATTCATAATTTTGCAATGCGCCGTAAAAGGTCAGCTCGTGTTCCAGTGCATAGTTCGATACGCGGTCCATTGTAGTCAGTCCGATACCTCGTTTTGGAACATTGAGGATTCTCTTGACGGAAATATCATCCAATCCGTTTTCAATCGTGCGCAGATACGCCAGCAGATCTTTGATCTCACGGCGCTGGTAAAAGTTTACGGCGCCGACGATACGGTAAGGAATATTAGCGGCAACTAATTTCTCCTCGAATACACGGGACTGCGCATTGGTACGGTATAAGACGGCAAAGTCCTTATAATCGGCTTCACCGTTGTCGACAGCGTGTTTGATCGCCTGCGCAATGGATTCGGCTTCTTCGTATTCATTGAAAAAGCGCGAAAAATAAATGGCATCACCCTTTTCTTTTTCCGTCCACAGTGCCTTGTCCTTTCGCATGGAGTTGTTTCCGATCACGGCATTTGCGGCATCCAAAATATTTTGGGTACTGCGGTAATTTTCTTCCAGCTTGACCACTGTGGCATCCGGGTACTCGGACTCAAAGTTCAAAATATTATAGATGTTTGCTCCTCGGAACTTGTAGATCGACTGGTCATCGTCACCAACGACACAAAGATTTTGCTCTTTTTTGCCGTCTTCGCCTACGGAATCCGCCAACAGACGGATCAGCTCAAACTGTGCGGTGTTTGTATCCTGGTACTCATCGACCATAATGTAGCGGAAACGGTTTTGGTAGTAATCCAATACTTCCGGTGAGGTCTGTAACAGGGTGATCGTCTTACAGATCAAGTCATCAAAATCAAGAGCGTTGGAATCGCGAAGTCGTTTTTCGTATTCCCGATACGCTCTGGCATAGATCTCTTTGAGATAATCGCCGGATGCCTGTGCGGCATACTGTTCCGGCGAGATCAGCTCATCCTTTGCCTTGGAAATGGCTGATAATACCGCCCGTTCCTTAAATTTCTTAGGATCCAGTTCCAAGTATTTGAGAATGTCACGCATCAAAGTTTTTTGATCGTCACTGTCATAGATCGTAAAGTTTCGGGAATAGCCGAGTGCCTCGATATGGCGTCTTAAGATGCGCACACAGGCAGAGTGAAAGGTGCTGACCCAGATATACTCTGCACCGGAGGATACAATATTGTCGACTCGTTCCCGCATCTCCCCGGCAGCCTTGTTTGTAAAGGTAATCGCCAAAATGTTCCAGGGATTTACGCCATATTCTTCGATGAGATAGGCGATTCGGTGAGTGAGCACTCTGGTCTTACCGGATCCTGCTCCGGCAAGGATCAATAATGGTCCTTTGAAATGTTTGACAGCTTTTTCCTGTTCGGGATTTAACCCTTCTAATATATTCATTCTTTCTTTTCCTTCCTGTTTGTGATTCAGATCCTGCACGATATTTGTTTATCATCCATTGGCTTCCCACAATGCTCCGTAGAGGACTATGGAAAAAAGTCAGCATGGATCATCAGAAACGAATATGGTCACGATATTTTTTCGCATCTGCAAAGAAATTCATCAGACCCTCTTCATCGTGGGCGGCAACTTTTTCTTTGGCAGCCGTCAGAACTTCGATATAGCGGTCCAAAAAGGTACAGATCTGATCCGGATTGGTCAGACAGACATTTTGCCACATTTCCGGGGAAGAGGAAGAGATACGGGTGATCCCGTGAAATCCTCCTGCCGCCAATGCTCCGTATGTACCGTCGGTATCAAGAGAAGCGACCGTATTGACAAGAGCAGCGGAGATTACATGCGGACCGTGACTGATTCCTGCGACAACGGCATCGTGGATATGAGCATCCAAGATCATGCAGTGAGAGCCGATATCATGGACAAACTGTTCCATCCATTGGATAAATTCCGGACGGCTCTGCTCAAATGGTGTCAATACATAGTATTTATCTCGGAAAAAAGCAGAAGCGGAATGTTCATAACCGGTCTTTTCAGATCCGGTCATCGGATGTCCGCCGACGAATTGCTCCTGCAGACCGTGCTTTTCTACAGCGGCTAGAATATCACTTTTGACACTGCCGACATCCGTCAGTAAGCAGTCCTTTGATAAATAAGGCTGTAAATGATCCAGGTAAGCAATATTTTTGATGACCGGAGCGCATAAAAAGATGCAGTCACATTCGGAAAAATCTGCCAGATCGGTCGTGATGCGGTCCAGAATTCCATCCATCTTTGCAAGTTCAAGGCGTGGGTGCGCCTTCGTAATATAATAATTATAAGCCATGATCTTCGCATCCGGGTACTGCTCGCGGATCGCGTGTGCAACCGAGCCTCCGATCAAACCAAAACCAATAAAGCCGAAATTTGTTCTTTTCATAAATCCTATCCTCTTTTCTGTCACTATGTTTGACATTTTGTGTAAAACATATGTTTGTATCGTCATTTCTTCTCATTCTAAAGGAGGATAAGAGTAGTGTCAACTTGAATTATTGACTAAAACGAAGTATAATGATACTCGCTTTTCATATAGAAAGTATATAGGAAGTTATAATGATTTCCTTGCAGCATTACATTGATTTCAAAAGATTGGAGAATGAATTTATGAACCAGCTTAAAAAATACATAGGAGGGGCAGGAGATGTTGCGCGCATCATTGGTAAAACGATAGGCAGCTATGTCGGCGTGATTTCCAACATCATAGGCACGATCCTTGGCATTTTTGCTACGATCCTGGTTGTATGCGGGATCGTGGGACTGTGTATTTATATAAAAATGCTTCCCATGTATCAAGAGGCAAGAGAAACGGTGTTTGACCGTCTTGTCAATATGACGGAGGACGACTTTGTCATGAAAGAAGATACGGTCGTCTACGATAAAAACGGGCAGGAGGTAGGATCGGTCAACGCAGGACGCTACCAGTATGTGGAAATAAAAGACATTTCCCCTTATATTTACAATGGATATATTGCGGTAGAGGACAAGCGTTTTAAGACCCATTCCGGTGTGGATCTTCTTGCAACCATGCGTGCCGGTGTCGCATTGGCGAAAAATGGCGGTGCGATCAAGCAGGGTGGAAGTACGATCACACAGCAGGTCATCAAGAATAACCTTTTGACACAGGAAAAGAGTTATACCCGAAAGATCGCGGAAATCTTATTAGCCCCTTCGGTAGAGGCAAAATTCAGCAAAGATAAGATCATGGAATTTTACTGCAACAGTAACTATTACGGCAATCGCTGTTATGGTGTCGGTGCGGCAAGTGAATATTATTTTGGAAAAAAAGCAGAAGATCTGGAGCCGCAGGAAGCGGCAATGCTCATTGGTCTTTCAAACAACCCTTCTGCGTATGATCCGGTCAACAAGCCGGAGGCAGCATTGAATAAGCGCAATGAAGTATTGAAGAAAATGTTTAACGAAGGCGTGATCACGGAAAAAGAGTATGAGAGCGCTAAGAAGAAAAAGTTGAAGGTGATCCAGTTGACAACTGATGGTACGAACGAAAGTTATGTTGTCAGCTATGCGATCCATTGTGCCGCATTGGCATTGATGGAAAAAGATGAATTTAAGTTTCAGTATACCTTTAAGGACAAAGAGGATTATGAGAGCTATAACGAAAGATATAGCAATGCATACAGTGAAAAATGCAATCAGATCCGAGATGGCGGTTACAAATTATACACCTCCATTGATATGAAGAAACAGAAAAAACTGCAAAAAGCGGTGGATAACGGTCTGGCATTCAGCAAGGAAAAAAATGCGGAGAAGACGAAATATGCGTTGCAGGGAGCGGCAGTATGTGTCGACAACTCCAGCAATTATGTCGTGGCTATCGTTGGTGGTCGCGGTACCAAAGATTCTTACAACCGTGCCTATCTGTCTGCAAGACAGTCGGGAAGTTCGATCAAACCGTTGATCGACTATACACCGGGATTTGAGTCGGGTGTATATTCGCCATCTACGATCGTGACGGATAAAGCGATAGAGAACGGACCGAAAAATGCAGGTGGCGGTTATCGGGGAAATGTCAGAGTTCGTGAAGCGGTAGCGCGTTCGATCAATACCGTTGCATGGCAGGTGTTAGATACGATCACACCGAAATATGGTATGTCTTTCTTGGATAAAATGCATTTCCACAATCTGAGTTATGTGGACAATGATAACCTGTCATTGGCTTTGGGTGGATTTACCGAGGGTGTCCGCGTAGTAGACATGGCAAAAGGATTTTCTACTTTGGCAAATAACGGAAGCTACAGCGAGCGTACCTGTATCCAGAAAATCACACATGCTTCAGAGGGAACCGTGTACAAAAGCGATGACGATACAACGCAGGTTTATTCGGAAGATGCAGCTTGGATGATGACAGATGTTCTTCGAGGAGTGTTGGAAGAGCCATATGGTACGGGACGCAGTTTGAAACTGGACAACGGGCAGATCGCAGCAGGAAAGACCGGTACGACCAACTCCAGCAAGGATGTATGGTTCTGCGGTTATACCAAATATTACACGACCGTTGTATGGGCAGGTTATGATACACCTCGTGCGATGTCCGGTGTGAGTGGTGCATCGTTACCGGGTGTGATCTGGAAGAACTATATGAACCAGATCCACAAAAACAAGACACCGGAGAATTTTCCGATACCATCAGGTATCTGTTTGGCAAAATATGACAGTCGAGGCAATATTATCGAGGGAACGGAAAGTAAGAGTGATCTGACGCGTACATCGGGAAAAGATTACTTCTCCACAACGATCTTGACAGAAAAACAGAAGTATGCGGCAGGATTGGAAGATGCCAACTATGCGAAAAAGGTACTGCAAAAGCTTGAGGCGTTTGAAAAATTGACGATCACGAGCATGGCAGATTACTATACGCTGAAAAATGACTATGACACACTTCGCACAATGATCTCTTCGATCGAGGATGATGATGTCAGAAAGTCGTATGCAACGAGGGCAAAGGATAAGTATGATTCTTTGAACGATGAAACCGTGAAGTGGGCTGATGTCGTTAAGGCGTATGAGGCGCAGAAAAAAGAAGAAAATGAGCGGTTGGCTAAGGCAAAGAAAGCAGCCTCTAAGTCAGCGCGTCAGGCACAGCAGAAGAAAACGCGTATCGCTCTGGCAAATACGAGATTGAAGTCCTTACTGGGACATGAGTATCAGCCGGAAAATATCGGAGATCTTTTGCAAAAGGCAAAGGATGCCGTAGAAGCATGTAAGAATTACAGCGAGTATGCATCGTTGAAGAGTAAGTATGATTCTTACCGCACGGCTTTGTACCTGCTCCCAACAAAAGCAGAGTATGAGG
>JALEPA010000171.1 GCA_022766515.1 Lachnospiraceae bacterium
AAAGGGCGTAGTATGCCCTTTTATGCACTGCTACGTATGTTCACCGAGGCGAGAGCCGTCCCTGAATGGGAAACTTATGTCCTTTCCAGCGTCAAAATAGCCACAGCGAAATTGATTCGGATACGGTTGATTCTTGACAACTATTTGTGTCCTATAGTAGAATGTTGACTGTTATACGATGTAAACAATTATGAAGGATTGGAGTTGATTTTTTTTGGATTCAGGTGACGCCTCGCAGATTATTATTTTAGTAGTTCTGCTTCTGTTCTCTGCATTTTTTTCCTCTGCGGAGACATGTCTCACAACCGTAAACAAAATGCGTATCAAATCAATGGCTGAGGAAAAAGTAAAAAATGCCAATTTGGTTTTGTGGCTGATCGAACGGCCTACGCAAATGCTAAGCGCCATTTTAATTGGTAACAATATTGTAAATTTATCTGCCTCTTCGTTGACAACGACTTTTGCAATCCAGTTGGCAAAGCGGGCAGGTCTAAGTGATATGACCAGCGTCATCACCGGTGTCGCTACCGGTATTTTGACAATCTTGGTTTTGGTCTTTGGAGAGATCCTTCCAAAGTCTATGGCAACGATGAACTCAGAAAAGTTATCTCTGTTTTATGCCAAGCCAATTTACGGACTGACCAATGTACTTCGTCCTATTTCTTTTGTGATGAATAAATTGTCCGATGGTCTTCTGTTACTCTTCCACATGAATCCTAAAGATCGTCCGGCGATCACGGAAAATGAATTGCGTACGATCTTGGAAGTCAGCCATGAAGAGGGAGTCATCGAGAGTGAGGAACGACAGATGATCACCAATGTGGTTGATTTTGGTGATTCTTTGGCAAAAGATGTCATGGTTCCTAAAATGGACATTGCTTTTGTCCGCGATGATGTTACTTATAAAGAATTATATGATACCTACAAAGAATATCGATTAACTCGTATGCCGGTTTTTAGTGAAAGCCGTGATAACATCGTCGGTATCATTAATGTAAAGGATCTGTTTTTCTATCAGGGTTCTCACAAGGATTTTGATATTACGCAGATCATGCGTGAACCATATTTTACTTACGAGTATAAAAAAATCTCGGAATTGTTTTTTGATATGAAACAGGATTCCATCCCGATGGCGATCGTGTTGGATGAATATGGTGCAACCGCAGGACTTCTTACGATTGAAGATTTGATCGAGGAGATCGTTGGTGAGATTCGTGATGAGTTTGATGCCAACGAGGAAGACGAGATCACTAAGATCGATGATGAAAATTACATCTTACTTGGTGTCGCAAAGCTGGATGATATGAACGAGCAAATGAATATTCAGATCGAATCGGAAGATTATGATTCCATTTCCGGACATATCATAAATCTGTTAGATCATTTCCCGGATGCCGGGGAAACCGTATGTGATGAATTTGCGGAATACAAAGTCATGGAAGCGACCAAAAATCGTATCGACAGGGTACATGTGCATTTACTGCCAAGACCCGAAAATACAGAAGATACATATACTGACAACGGAGAGGATTAATCCTCTCCGTTATTCTTTGTTCTTTTTTTAACTTCTTGGCTGACAATCCTGATATTCGCATTGACGAATCCGATGCCCGATTCCCTTATCGATCGCACCTGCTCTATACTCCGCCACACAACGCCAAAAGGAACATCCTGTGATCTCTCCGGATAAACTTCCATACATCTGAATCCCCGCACCGTTCTGTGCTCGACAATTCACAAACTTGCATCCTGTTACCGTTCCCCCTTGCAAATACAAGGCACCGCCTTGGCAAAAGTTAAATACGCAGTCTCGAAATTCAGAGGCGTATGCATCGTACACAGCCCTTCCACCCTGCGTGTTACAAAAGACACTGTCTTTCACCTGCAAACGAGTACCAACGGCACTGATCGCACCCACACGGAGCATCCCATCAAAAACACATCCTTTAATACGGCTGTTTTTTGCGTGGTCAAATCGTATCATATCTCCCTGCTCCAGATTTCCGCAATAAAATTTGGTGTTTTCGCATTGCATCGTTCCATGACAGACGATCGGATAATGCAAATACCATATACCACCCTGAATCTGCACAGAACCCCTGCTCTCTATCTCTAAAGGACAGTCTAAGATTGTTGACCAACCACTCTTCCATCCGTCCTTAATCCGTATTCCCCCTTTGGGAATTTCGTCTCCCGCTTGCAAATGTTGGATTATTTCCGTTCCATATGGATAGCATTTCTCGTAGGAACAATTTGTAATCCTGTTTCCGATCACACCCTCGTAATAGACCGCTCCTCCATATTCTCCTACAATACATTGTACAAATGTACATCGCCGAATCTTCGTACCGGCAACTGCATAGATGGCTCCCCCCTTCTGCGCCTCACAGTCAAAAAAGTGACACTGATCGATCCCGATCTGTCCACCTCGTCCCATGATTGCACCGCCATCATCTGCAGAATAACAATGAAAGAATTTGCTGTCCTTTATAAGAAGTTTCTGTCCACAAAAGTGGACAGCTGCGCCTCGTGTTGTATTTGTTATTGTCGTGTTCTGCACAACCGCCTGTCCGTTTTCCGCACGCAAAAACATTCCTCTGTTTCTGCAATCAATCGTACAATCCATAACCATGACCAGGCTCTCAACACGATGTACATTGACAGCTGCACGATGAGAAGAAGACATACGGATCAAAGAGCTTTCCACCATTTCAAGTTCTCCGCCCTCCAGAGAAATATTTCCATACAGGTTTACCCTTGCATGCTCCAAGCACAACCGCATTCCCTTCTTCAGCACAAGATCATCTACAATGTCACATTGTTCCGTCACATGCAGAGTCCCGGTAGCAGGAAGATCCTCCGCATGGATCTGTCGCTTATGTGTCGGCATTTGATAATAACTTAGTTCCTTCTCTGTCAATGTGAAGTCTTTTTGGATGCCGGATGCAAGATGAGAAACTCTTTCTTGCGCTCCTTCTCGGACTGCCGTAATATAGTTCTGCAAAGAAGAATATGACGGATCATAACAGCCCAACATACGCATCCACAGATCGACCCATTCCATTGCCTCTTCACCAACCTGTCCATTTACATATGAAACATTGAGCAGATCCATAAGAAAGATCGCCTTCCCGGCTGTCTTTTGTATCTGTTCACAGATTACCTCTATCACTTCATTTTCCTGCCTGGAACAGCGAATCACATCTCCTATCGCCTGCTCCGTAAGCCCCAATCCGGGATACAGTAATCTCTGTAATTCATGATTCTCCATCGCATTGCCCTGTGGCACCCGTCTCGCCTGCATCATCATTGCCGCCGCATACCACACCCTAAACTGCAGGTCCTTCTCATAAAAAGGGTGCCTTGCAGACATCCATAACCGCCTGCGATTACTGAACTTTGTCAAAGTATCCTCGATCATGTCCCTTCTCCTATCTTTGTTCCTTCTGATGCTCCAGCATCTGCACAATGGCAGCATCCTCTTGAAAAAAGCTTCCCGCCTCGGACTCTTTTCCATCCACTGCACATTGTTCACATCTTTGCCCCAACTTATAATATTTGAAATAAACGGCATCGCCCAAATATTTTGCCTTACATGTCCAAAAATTGCACTGTAGCAGCTCCACGCTTCCTATCGATTCCGAATACACAGCTCCACCATACTCTGCTGTGCCATTGGTAAAGGAACTTTGCTCGATCCGCACATCTGCTGCCGACTCCAAAAACAACAGTCCCATTTTTCCATCAAGAAATTCACATCTTTTGGCCACCATAGATGCCCCAGCAAAACGGATCATTGCCGTTTGCCCACTATGACATAGCATAGAATCTTTGAGGATCAATCGTCCGGCAAACTGACGGACAAATCCACAATTATTCTGTAGATCGATCATGGAACGATCTACGATAACGACAGAGGTACTCACCACCTGCAGTAAGTACAGATCCAGACATTGTCCTGCATACACCTTTGCATGTTCAATACGAAGCCGACCACCCTGCAAGCAAATACGCCCCTGTATCGTCACCTCTGCATCTCTAAAGCACAATGTGCCTCCGGCCTCTACCAGCACATCGCCTTCTATGAAGACTTCCCCCTCAAATAATGCCAGATCCCCGTCCTTAATCTGCATATTCTGTATAATATGCTGCAAATGAAATGTCGGAAAAAAGTATTTCATCACCGCATAAGGGATCTCATACCCCTGTTGGGTAAAAAGGCGGTATGCCTGTCTTACCTGCTCTTCATTACAAGATGCCATCGCTTCCTGCATTTGTGTCAAAAAGCGAACTTCCTCCGCATCAAACTGAAATACCGCAATATAATTTTCTATAATTTTCTGACAATACTCTCTTGCCCATACGCTCTTGTCCATTAATCGGTACAGATCCAACAACAGGCAATACTGCCGTTTCTTTGTGCAGATCACGGTGCGTACCTCATTGAGCCGCGTCTCCAGATAGCTATTGATGTCTATGATCACCTGTTGCTGTCGACTCAGGGGCAGCTCCAGTTCGTCCATCAGCTGTTCATATACCGTTCTCAACTCCGTGATCGCACGCATGTCTCCCATCGCCATCACACCGATTGCAAAACAGTATACATATTTATCCGTCTCATCCCACAACAACATCGGATGATTGTATATTTTTGTCTGATCTTCCGTAAATCCCATACCGTTCCCCATTTCTGCTTATCTTATTGAATGTAAAATTGCTCATTTTTATTGAATAAGTAATCGCTCACAATGTAGCGATACATCGCCAAGAATTGCATCAGCAATTCTTGTAGAGCAAAGCGCCGGCTTTGTTCTTTTTTATTATACCGAGCCTAATTCACAGAATCAAGAGATTTAGGATATTGTCCGCACCTCAAACAAGATCGGCGGGCAGATGTATTCAGGGTTGAGTATGCCGTTCCAACATAGCAACCGTTTTTTGCAAATGCCGCATAAAATATTGGTTTTCCTTGGTAAGCGTTCCCTCCATGTTACGATTCAAAAACTGTAGCAGTCTTCCCTGTTTCATGGCATCTTCTAATTCCATATTGTATGGTATCACGCCTAAGCGACTCGGGGGAATTTGATACTGATAGCTGATTTTTCGCATATTCCAGGGATTTTCCTTCTGATATTTGCTGATGATAAATAGAGCCTTATCACAGATACTGGAATAGTTTTCAAAGAAATCGCCCAATGCCTTTTCATCCTGAATAAGATTTACCACAACGAGATCTGTTTCAGATAAGATATGTACCGAACTGTGATTTCGATTAGTCTCTGTATCGATAAAAAGATCATCGGATATTTCTTCCAGGTATTGAAATAATTTTTCTCTCACAAGATCAAATTCATAGTTGAATACTTCTCGATTGACAATATAGCTTTGTGGCAGATACAGCAAATTTTCATATACGATGGGGATTGCCGCCTGATAGAGCAGATCTTTGTCATTGCTTCCGGCATACAACTCCTTTAAGATATGTTCGATCCCATATTTGTAATGATAATGTCCCTCTTCTCGTAAATGATCTACTCGTTCCTGTGGCATAATGATCGACCCGATGTTATGTAGCCCATAATGATTCTCCACCATCAGACTCTTCCCGCCATGAATGGCATGCATCGCTGCAAGACACGCCGTGTTGGTCGTTACTCCCACATCTCTCTCCACATTGCTCCAAAATGCTATTTTCACTGAATTGCATTTCCTCCTTCCCTATTACTGATCATCGCAATTCTATAACTATCACCTTTCTTACAAAACATACATGAACTTTCTAAAATTGCCATGATCCTATTGTTCAACCCTCATACCACGATAATGAAACCGCCGTTCCCTACTCTATCGTCTACGAGGTAAGCATAACTATACCTTCCTTTTGCACTCTCGTAAACCCTTTTTCATACTTCTCTTGCAAATTCTCCATAATCACCAAATTTTACAATGCAATTTCTCCATGCAAAAACAAAAACACCCCTTTTATTGGGGTGTTTTCACTATTTTTGCCATTTTTCTAAGTTCAAAAGAATCACAATTTCTTGCGTCAAATGACTGCCAAAAGCATTTCATCACAAACTATCTTTTTCCAAAAGTTCGTCCGGATATGCCATTTGCAGCATCGTATCCTTCCATCTTACAAAGCATGCATGAACTTCTTGTCCCATTTTCTCACCATGTGCACTCAAACGATAGACCCAGCGTACCGCTCGCTGCAAATCAGAATCCTTGACTGTCCCGGCAACATGCACCATACTACATAGGATCACACGGATCAAAAGAAGTTCGCCCATCACCTGTATTCCCCGGTGCTCCAAAGTTTCCTGCGGAAACTCCAAGTATCTGCATGGCAGACGATAGCGAACATAGTTTTCAAAAAAATGTCTCCATAGCGGTTTCGTTTCCTGCAAATACCTCTGCAAAACAGACGACTGATCTCCTTCTTCCTGATAGAGATCAAAACTTCCCTCCAGATAGGAACACTCCGAATAGGAAAGTACAATTTCCAAACAATCCATTGCCACATCAACAAATTGATCAAAGGAAATATGGTCTATCTGCGTCGATAAGCCTCTCTCTGCAGCATATGACTGATTTTTATGCCCCAAAGAACTTTTCTCGGTGTTATACCAGGGGTGCAGCAAGCGATGGACTTCCTCCTCCAAAGGCAACACAGAAGAGGTCCCTTGCTCCAAACTGCGCCACTCCACCTTTTCCGTACATAAATATCCGGCAATCACCGGACAGGATGCAGCCATAGCGATCCAGACGGTATCATCAATTTTTGCTGATAGCCTTGGATATTTGCGGCATGTATTACATAATGCCTCTTCTGACAGATTTCTCTGAATACGGCACAAACCATCTTCGTCTAACATCGCACAATCACCGGAGGATCGGTTTTGAAACCGATAGACACCGGATTCTTCCACAATATGAGACAGGATGTCCTCTTTCAATGCCCGGTTCTCTATCTTCCGAAAACGCTCCCATGCCGGATGATCTACTACGATCTTCCAGCCGGAACAGCAAGTATCCGGACAGTCTCCTGCCATACACTGAAAAGAGTCACAGATCTCTAATACATATCCTCTCATTAGAACATCAGATCCGACTTATCTTTTAAGAGTTTGGCACCTTTCACGATAAGCACGGTACCTGTGACGATTCCGATCACCATCATCACAATTCCCATGACAATGTTGCTGGCTCCCACAGATTTCATTGTTTTATACACTTTTTCTACCATATCGCAAACCTCTCTTATTTCTTATTTTTGTACGCCATACTGTGCATAATACTCATCAATCGCCGCTTTTAATGTATCGTCGATCAATACTTTTCCCTGACATTCTTTATTATACAGACATTCTACAACAGCTTCCATTGTAACGATCGCATTGGCGCCAAAACCATATTTCTGCTGAATCTCATCCAGAGCACTTGCTTCAGAAGTTAATCCTCGCTCCATACGGTTCAAAGATACCATCAAACCAATGATCTCCACATCTCCCTGTGCCTTAATAATTGGGAATGTCTCCTCGATAGATTTACCGGAAGTTGTCACATCCTCAATGATCACAACCTTATCTCCATCTTTGATCTTGCTTCCCAGCAAAATACCGGTATCGCCATGATCTTTCACTTCCTTACGGTTAGAACAATAACGGATCTCCTTGCCATACAACTCACTAAAAGCGATCGTTGTTGCTACACTGAGTGGGATTCCCTTATATGCAGGTCCAAATAATACATCAAAATCATCTCCATAATGCTCATGGATCGCTTTCGCGTAATACTCACCAAGCTTCTTTAACTGCGCACCGGTCACATAAGCACCTGCGTTCATAAAAAATGGAGATTTACGACCACTCTTCAAAGTAAATTCTCCAAACTTTAATACATCACTTTGCACCATAAACTCAATAAATTCTTTCTTGTATGCTTCCATCTTAACTAGAAACCTCCTTTTTTATAGGCTTTCTGCCATCTTACTGCATGGTTATCTTTAGATTTTACACTATTTTGACATCATTTTCAATTCTTACGCGCAATTCTTGGTGGTGCATTGCTACACTATGAGCAATTTCCTATTCCATAAAAAAACGCCAGCACCGAACAAATTGTCCGGAACTGGCATCCCTCTCTTAATTCTCTTTATTTCGTTGCTTAGTCTTAATGGCACACACGATATAAAATACTGCCAAGATCAAACTCAAACCGCCCCATATCGCCAGATCACCAAAATCTGCACGATCAGCAAGACTGATCAAAAATCCAAGGAGGTAAAATACCGAAGTAACTACCAATCCGGCAATCCCCTTTGCATTGCGCATCACGATACCTAAAATTCCACCGACCAGATATACAAATGCACACAAGATCCCTGAGCTTCCACTCGTTGATCCGTTCTCTTCTAAAGCATTTCCTACCCCTACGGCACAAGATTGTAATGCGATCAATAAAAACAATACGATCGAAACAATACCTATCGTTAATCTTCCACTGCTCCATACACCCTTTTCTTTGTTTTCCATATAGATTTTTCCTTTCTTTCCACAGTACAAATACCAGCTTCAAAGCTTAGATTGTTCGCTCGCTTTCTATTTGAGTGTCAGCTTTGCAACCCCTGTTTTGTACGCCTTCATAAAATCATCATTTGGTGTGACATCTAATGTAAACTCAATCGTCTGCACCTTATCAATATTGTTATCCGTCAAAAATCCCTGGCTCAGATCCAATGTAACAATATTTTGTTGTTTATCAAACAACGGAATACTGATCAGATCAAAGTCTGTTTCTGATGAAGTAAAATCGTTCACAGTAATATTTTTCACATCAAAAACCATATATTTTCCCGTTGTATTTGTAACGGCAAATTGATATTTGTCTCCCTCTCCCTGCAGATAATCAATCTTGATCCCTTTTTTGTTGTAAATCTCGGACCCCTTTTTGACAACTTTCTTACCCTGAAACTTGTTGGTTTTGATCCGGATCACATCGGTATAAAAGGAATTATACTGGTCAGAATCTACCACCTGAAACTTGATATCCACAAATTCTATCTCTTTCATTCCCATATCCTGCATAAAATCTGTGTCTAACTCCAGTTTGGCATTCGCTTTTTTCGCTTTCGCTACCTCACAATCAAGATCAAACATATTATTGTTTGTCATTATCCCGTTAATGGAATATGCACTGGCATAAATCGTCCAATTTGCATTGGATTTATTCTCGAAATGGAACCAAATAGCCGTATTCGCATCGTCGAATTTATCAACATCGATCACCAAATTTTTCTTGTTGTAGATATTTGCTTTGGTTACCGTTGTTGGGGATTTTTTCTCTGCTTGATCCGTCGTGCTTTCTGTTGTTGTCGTTCCACTGCCCTTTGATTGCTTGTTACTACCGCCTTCCTCACTTACACCGCTACATGCCATCGCTAACATTGCAGTTGCAACAACTACGATTGCAAAGATCAAAAGGTTACTCTTTTTATTTTTCATACGCATCCTTCCTCCTGCCTGACAAAAAAACAGACTATCAGGCACAATTTTTTATTTTTGTGCCGGCTCATAGTCTGATTTTACATAAATATATTCTATTTTTCGTCCGCTCTACAGCGGAATCTCATCTGTCATACAAAAAAAGCAAGTACACAGATACACAAAATGCACCATAGTATCGTATAAACGACAGCTAAAAGCATATATAGTAATCTGCCTTTATTCATAAACGGTAAATGATCCAATATTCCGCCATAATTTCCTAACATTAGCACGCAGCCAAGCATCATAACGGTCGCCGCAATCCGAAATGCCCATAGCATATAGCCAGCATACGGTGAACCGTCTGAATTGGAAAAGGTACTAGCCAATCCGACCACAGAAATCATCATATATCCAATAATCGCAATGAAAGCTTTCCAAATTTTTCCGGTGCGAAAACCGACGGGAAGCCATCTGCGCCATCCTAAGTCATATTGTTTGCTAAGCTGTCCTTGCGGTTTGTCAACCTGTCCGCATCTACCGACAGCCTTTTGCAGTGCATCCACCGATGAATAACGGTTCTCCCTTTCAAGCTGTATGCATTTCTCGATCACCTTGTGATATTTGCCATTGTATTTTCCACTATCCGGATAATCTCCTGTCAACATATAATAAAAAGTCACACCAAGGGCATAAATGTCTGTACGGGGATCCGATTGTCCAAAGCCATATTGTTCCGGTGCTGCAAACCTTTTCGTGCCCATCAGTCTGGTGTCTTCATTTTGCCCTGCATGAAGCTCTCTCGCCGCGTTAAAATCAATCAGCTTTACCACTCCGTCAGAGCTGAAAATGATATTGGATGGTTTGATATCGCGGTGCACGATCGGTGGCATATTATGATGCAGTGTTCGCAAGATATCGCAAAGCGATTGGATGACAAATACCGCATTTTCCTCCGACAATACTCCCTGTTCCTGTATAACGGATTCTAATGTCTTGCCATGAATATACTCTTCTATCACGATCAAACGATTCTCGTCTTCCACACATTCTATGACTCTAGGAACATTATCAAATTGGTTTTCTTTTAATTGTTCGTACACAGCACGATTGTACAATAAAAGTTCTTTGCGCACATAAATCTCATTGGTTTCATTATGCTTTACCAGCCATATCTGCTTGTCATCACTCAACTTTGTGATCTTCTCATATAACGATAATTGGTATTTTTCTTCCAGTGTCACTGTTATCCTCCCATCAACGGTGTTGCTGTCCGTTTTCACCATTAGACCTTGTATTTTTCGACACAATCATCTAAAATAGCAAAAAATGATTGTAGAAAAGAGGTCCCTATGAAAGAACAGCCAACCACCGA
>JALEPA010000202.1 GCA_022766515.1 Lachnospiraceae bacterium
GTTAAAAAACAGATCGCCAATATAATCGTCACCGTATTGGTTCTTCGCGATCGTTACACCGGTTGCCCCACTTTTTACCGTAAGATTTTGCGTCGTAGCTGCCTGCACAGCTGTAATTGGCATATTTATCATCGATAATAACATTGCTACTGTTACGATCCATGCATATATGCGTCCCCATTTCTTTTTGATTTTCATTCTCCTTCTCCCTTCTATTATTTGAATACTCCTTCGTTATTCCATCTGCTTTTTGATCAAAAGCATCTGATCACGCAATTCTGCCGCCAGCTCAAAATCAAGCTCTGCCGCTGCTGCATGCATCTTCTTTTTCAATTTGTTCATCAAACGCTCTAGTTCTTTGCGGCTCATAGATTCCAGATCACGCTCGATCTCCTTACCACTGCTGTCCGCTTTTTTGGATATGCTGATCAGATCACGCACAGCTTTCTTGATCGTTTTAGGCGTAATACCATGCGCCTCATTGTACGCCTGCTGAATCCCTCTTCTTCGCTCCGTCTCCGAAATAGCCTTATGCATGGAATCTGTCATGACATCCGCATACATGATCACGCGACCCTCCGCATTTCTGGCAGCTCGCCCAATGGTCTGCACCAAAGAAATCTCGGATCGCAAAAATCCCTCTTTATCTGCATCCAAAATCGCTACCAAAGCAATCTCAGGAATGTCCAATCCCTCACGCAAAAGATTAATTCCCACCAACACATCAAAAGCATCCAATCGCATATCTCGAATGATCTCTGATCGCTCCAGCGTATCAATATCCGAATGAAGATAACGCACACGAATACCGATTTCTTTTAGATAATCCGTCAAATCCTCTGCCATGCGTTTGGTCAAAGTGTTGACCATAACTTTATTGCCTGCTTGGATCGTCTGTCGGATTTCTCCCACCAGATCATCAATCTGCCCCTCGACTGGTCGCACACTGATCTCCGGATCAAGCAGTCCGGTCGGACGAATGATCTGCTCAACACGCACCAACTCATGCTCTGATTCATACACATTTGGCGTTGCCGAAACGAACAACATCTGATTGATATGGTCCTCAAACTCTTCAAAATTCAAAGGACGGTTGTCCAATGCAGAGGGAAGTCGAAAGCCATAATCCACCAAAGTTTGTTTGCGGGATCGGTCTCCTGCAAACATTCCTCTGATCTGTGGAATGGTAATATGCGATTCATCCACCATGATCAGAAAATCATCCGGAAAATAGTCCAGTAGTGTATTCGGCGTCTCCCCTTCCTTTAACCCGGATAAATGTCGGGAATAGTTTTCAATTCCGGAACAAAAACCTGTTTCCCTCATCATCTCAATGTCAAAGTTCGTTCGTTCACCAATGCGCTGCGCCTCCAAAAGCTTGTCCTCACTGCGGAAATAACGGATACGGTCTTCCAGCTCCGCTTCAATATCGCGGATCGCCCGCTCCATCGATTCGTGATCTACGACATAATGTGATGCCGGAAAAATAACGATATGCTCTAACTCTGCCTTGATCTCCCCCGTCAACACATCAATCTGCACGATTCGATCAACTTCATCCCCAAAAAACTCTACACGAACTGCCTGGTCAGCTTCTGATATCGGAAAAATCTCCACCACATCTCCGCGCACACGGAAAGTGCCTCGCTGAAAATCCATATCGTTACGATTGTATTGAATATCGATCAATCGTTTGATCACTTCATCACGGTCTTTTTGCATGCCCGGTCGCAGTGACACCGTCATATTTTGGTAATCGATCGGACTTCCCAAACCGTAAATACACGATACACTCGCCACAATGATCACATCCCTGCGCTCCGTCAAAGCTGCAGTCGCAGAATGTCGCAGTTTATCAATCTCATCATTGATGGACGAATCTTTCTCAATGTAGGTATCTGACGATGGCACATACGCCTCCGGCTGATAATAATCGTAATAGGAAACAAAATACTCCACCGCATTCTCCGGGAAGAATTCCTTGAACTCGCCGTAGAGCTGCGCCGCCAGTGTCTTATTGTGCGCAATGACCAAAGTCGGTCTGTTCAGCTTTGCAATGACATTTGCCATCGTAAAGGTCTTACCGGAACCCGTCACACCAAGCAAAGTCTGGAACTGGTCGCCCTCCTCGAAACCTTTGACCAAGGCTTCGATTGCTTCCGGCTGGTCACCGGTGGGCTCGTATTCGGAGTGTAATTTAAACTCCATAATGCCTTCTCCCTTCTAAAATCTATCGCAAACTTGACTTAAAAGCTACATTAACCTTTTTATAGTATACATTTACAGGCTAATTTTACTACAAATATTTAACTTTGTCTATCTCTTTCAGAACATTTGTTCGATTATTTTCTCAAGGATTTTCAGGAAAAATTCCGGTTCTTACTATTTAACAGAATGTAGCAGCGCAGAATCGAATGAGAATTAATGGTTATAAATTGGAGATAGGTAAAAATTGCCATTTTATTTTATAGATTTACGAATTAACTGTAACTGTATATTTAAAAATACTGCAATATCGTGTATAATAGAGAAAAATGTTTTACCTTGCAGCAAAGGAGTGATAGTTATGGATATGATAAACAGTATTGCCGATATGTCGATTGAAATGGCAAATAATAAGTTGATGACCAATGTCAGCAAGGCAGTCCTCGATATGACGATGGATACCTATCAGGAGCAGGGCGATGAACTGACTAAAATGATGGAGGCTTCCGTTACGCCTTATTTGGGACAAAATATTGATGTGACAATTTAGAGAGATGGTGGGAACGAGCCGGCAAAATGCCGGCTCGTTTCTTACTTATAACTACATTAAAAAATCTTCACTACTCTTCTGCCTTCAACTCCCAAATCCTAACATCATCTTTTTCCCACACGACATCCGCGATTTGCTGCAAGCCTTCTTCATTCACCTGGTAGCTGCCGTACTCCTGACCACTCACATAAACATAACTTACCCCATATTTTTCAAACAAATCTTCAGAGCCTACCGGATCGGTGTACATAGCTGCGACATCCGCTTCCTGCTGTCCGTAATCCAGGCCATGATAGTACAAAAAGGAACCGGAACCACACACAATATTTCTACCCGTCAGTGCCGGAACAGGGCTGTTATGCTGTGTGGAGGTCAAGATCACATCCCACTCACCTGTTTGCTGTTCGATGTATTTGCAGGCTTCTACTCCGCTTGCGGAATACAGTTCATAGTCGGATACCCACTCACGACCCATAGTCATAAAAGCGGACACAAGTCCCACAAATAGGACACATACAGCTACCACACCTTTGATCGTTCTTTGCACTACTTGATTAGCAATGAATTTCCACTTCGTGGTAAACAGTTGCATTAAGACATCTGCGGCTAAGCCACAAATAAATACCGCTCCCACGAATAACAGTTTATTGTTGTCATAATCGTTTGGCTGAAATGCCACTAATTCTGCCACAAAGAAAATCAAAAAGTACGGTGCTGCAATCTGCAGATCTTTTTTCTTGCAGACAAATGATGCAATGAACAGCAGTACGAAAGTCACACCCAGATTTTTTAGGTAGAAATACACATATTGTTCTCCATCATTGGACCAGTTGAAATGACTGCGCACAAACTGATCTCCGGTAGCCTGTGAGAAGGTCCATGTGAATAACTGCGGCAATGCCAGTGCTAAAACAATGACTAAAAACAGTCCCCAAGTTGACAGCAACCCTTTCCAGCCATTTTTTTGTATCATAATGATCAACTCATATGCAATGTACAAGACAAAACAGAATACGCCTGCAAGCATGAGAAACAAACCATGATTTTCCGCAACAGCGTTTTGTTTATTTACCGCCTGCAAAATGCTAAAACCAAGTAGTCCCAAAAACAGTCCAGACCGTAAAAATGTCCGTTCCTCTCTGCGTTTTCTCTCTGCCGGAGAAATACGATTTTTCTTTTGACGGCTGCGCGACATCGCTTCTTCTTTGTCTTTTTCCCGATTGCGATTAAAGCAGTCGACGACAAGCCACACGCTGCAGATCATGCCAAGAGCCAAAAAGGAATGAGTGTGGATCATTGGCAATGCTCCTGCTGCCACCGCTGCCATCACGAATAATTTCTTTTTACGCTCCCGCACAGCAACCAACAAAAAAGCAAGCAACGGGAACAATACTGCCCATCCAAACAAAGTTGCTCTCTGCGGTAATAACATATCTACGATCACCTGTACCCAGCGCAGATTTTTATCCGGCTGATTGGTTGGTGTCATATAAAACTCCGTAAAATTATGTCGAATGCTCTGTGGCGTACGATAATACAAAAATCCCAAACCACCGTTCAGGAAAAACAGTACCCATGCAATAAATGCTGTCCCGGAGCGTCGAAACCAATATTTAATAAAACAATACAATCCTCCAAACACCTGCAAGATCGCCCCGATCATTGGAAGAATATAGGCAAGTCGCAACGAGCATCCAAACTGATACAGGCTGGAACTGATGCTGTCACACAAAAACGGATAGGACAATTTATGTCCGGGAAGCAGTGAATACTCCGGCGGAAATGTCTCCTGATTGGCAATGCTGGTAATAAAACTCAAGTGCATATTCATATCACCGTAAGTACATTGACCCGCATGCATACTTCCATCACTATGCGTGGAAATGGTATGTGTAGATAAGCAATACGCAAAATACACAAAGGTCAAAAGCATCACGATCCATACCGGATTTTCCTTGAAGAAACGCTTCCAATTGGTTGCTTTTTTATAAGGGAAATGCTGTATGTAACTTTGAGAAACGGTCGTTTTCCAAGCAACTACAATGCATACAACCACCTGAAGTCCTAACGCCAGCATATGTGCGGTCATAGTAAAGTCAAATGCAAAAGCAAATAACAGCGGAAACCACTGCAACGCCAGCACACCCGCTACGCTTCCAAACAAACATTGCGCCACAATGCTGTATTTTTCTTTCCACAACAAACGGTGTACGACAAAAACGCCTGATAACACAAAAAACAAGTAATAGGCAATTGCAGTTATATTTTGTAACATTCCATATCCTTCAAACATATTTTTCATACTCCATTTCTACCGACTTATTCCCAATACACAAACGGTCTGTTTGCGCACATATCTATAATTAGTTTATCACATTTTCCCCTGTTAAAAAAGAGCAAAAAATCCCCCTAAGGTCAGTCAATCTCTTGTCCGACCCCAGGGGGATTTCACAGTCACGATTTACTCGTGATCATTTATATTTCGTTCAACCTATATACAGGCGACATCCGCAAAATTACAGTGCAATCTCAACGCTTGTTGTGCCTGCTGCTGCATCTACAGTCTTGCCTGCTGCTGTGATCTTGAAGCTCTTATCTGTTGCAGTATAAGAAACTGTGATCTTGTCACCATTTCTTGTTGCTGTGATGTCAGTAAGCTTGTTGGATTCCTGATCGTAAACGGTTGCTGTTGCAGTCTTACCATCTTCTAATCCGTAGATCACTGCCTCTGCATCCTGCACATAATCATACAATACAGTCATTGCGCCCTCTGCATCGAAGTTACCATAAGTAACAATGCTGTTTGGACGAGCAAGGATCGGTGTCTGGAAATAATCACATTTTCTTGTGTAATACTTACCACCTTCGTATGTCTCACCGCTCTGGATGTCTGTCCATGTTCCACAATCCGGTACATAGAACTCTGCAATACCTTCTTCATTCATAACCGGAACGATGCACAAGTTGTCACCGAGCATGTACTGCTGATCCAGATACTTACAAGCAGTATCGTCAGAGAATGCGATGATCATAGAACGCATCATTGGAACACCGACCTGATGAGTCTTGTTAGCCTGTGCCCAAAGATAAGGCATCATCTTACCCTTTAATACAGTGTAGTGACGAAGTACATCACATGCCTCTGTATCGCCATCCTTGTCATAAGTCCAAGGCACACGGTAAGAACCAGATCCATGTAGACGGCTGTGTGTAGACAACAGACCGAATGCACACCATCTCTTATATACATCAGCAGGAGCTGTAGCCTCGAATCCGCCCATATCATGGGAGAAGAAACCGAAACCGGATGAGCAGAGAGAAAGTCCACCACGAAGTGTCTCTGACATTGCAGAATACTCTGCGTAGCAGTCACCACCCCAGTGTACCGGGAACTTCTGTCCACCAACAGTCGCGCTACGAGCAAAGAGACAAGCCTTATCCTTACCATAATACTCCTCTAATGCTTCAAATACACACTTGTTATAAAGGTATGTGTAGTAGTTGTGCATCTTGATCGGATCAGATCCATCGTAATATTTTACCTTAGTAGGGATTCTCTCACCAAAGTCTGTCTTGATGTTATTAACACCCATGTCAAACAGCTTCTTCAAAAGACCCTTGAACCAAGCACAAGCCTCTGGGTTTGTGAAATCGACAATTGCCATACCAGGCTGCCACATATCACACTGGAATACGCTTCCGTCCAGATTCTTGATGAAATAGCCTTTTTCTTTACCAATATCAAACAACTTAGACTGCTGTGCAATGTAAGAGTTGATCCATACACAGATCTCCAAGCCCTTGTCGTGCAGTCTCTTTAACATTCCTTCAGGATCTGGGAACATCTCATCATCCCACTCAAAGTTACACCACTCGTAACCCTTCATCCAGAAGCAGTCGAAGTGGAATACCTGCAATGGAATCTTACGCTCTGCCATACCATCGATAAAGCTGTTTACTGTCTCCTCATCATAGCTTGTTGTGAAGGAAGTAGACAACCACAGACCGAATGAATATGCCGGTGGCAATGCAGGCTTACCTGTCAATGTTGTATAGTTCTCTAATACATGCTCTAAGTTCTCACCACCGATGATGAAGTACTCTAATTCCTCACCAGGTACAGTAAATGTTACCTTAGAAACTGTATCGCTCATTACCTCGAAAGATACCTTGTCAGAGCTGTTGACCAATACACCATAGCTCTTAGAAGAGATATAGAAAGGTACTGTCTTGTAACTCTGATCAGAACATGTACCACCATCGCAATTCCATGTCTCTACTGTCTGACCATTCTTTACGAATGGAGTAAATTTCTCGCCGAAACCGTAAATACACTCACCGATGTCTGTCTTTAACTGCTCACGCAAATATGTTGTGTGAGGATCCTGTGGATAGTTGAAGAACTGATCGTCTTCCTGTGTGTTCATACGAGCGTTTGCAGTATACTGGCTCTCGTTGATGATGGATGTTGATCTCCAAGCACCACCTGTCAAAAGCTTATCTTTGTAGTAATACTGTACTTCCCAATCATCTGCGATCTTGATCTCGACGCGAGTATCACCGGACTTCAATGTTACCTTGTCCTCTGTACGAGTGATCTCAGGAGTATATCCTGTATCCTCATTCAACTCATAACGAGGAATGTTGTCCAATCCTCCTCTGTAATGATCGATGTGTACCTTAATGATATTCTCTGAAGTAGAAGAATATGTGATCTCAAGGTTTGGTCCACCCAATGTCATACCACGATTCAAAACCGTATATGGTGTAGCCAATACTTTGATAGAATTCTCCGTAGTCTCCACCTTGTACGCCTGAGAAGCGTAATTTACATTGTAGCCCTGTTTGCTCAACCAAAATCCGTCTGCAACCTTCATTGTTATAAATCCCCTTTCTTAAAATACATTTTCTAACGAAAATGACACATTCCGCTGTTTCATGATTCCATTATAATGGCACAGAAACCATCCGTCTATAATTATAAATGCGAAAAATAACACTATTTTGATTTCTTGCATAATTTTTTCAGTGTCTGATACAAAAGATCAATTCCATCATTCAGCATTTCTTTATTGAGATGCCAAAACGACTGCAATCTCTATCCATATTGATCAAGCAATCAAAATAACCATGTCCTCTACCCTATCTTAATCAAGAAACCAAAAATTACTACAATTACTACCTTTACCCGTCTACATCATAAAGCCAAACCGACCGCAACCTCTACCTATAAAGATAAAGATCGCGGCCGCTTTGTTAGTATCTCAGTTCTATGGTTTGAGCCTATTCCCATAGGAAAGAAGGTGTGTCGACTTCTCAGCTCAAAATAGAATAACCTTGATCATACCGATCATTCAATATATACATTTGACAAAGTTGGACTTGCACTGCCACTGCCTAACTGCATATGCAGCTCTAACTGATCTCCCACTGCCCAATAGCCGTTCCAGCCAGGGTTGGTGATCATATAGTTGCCGTTGCCCAGATCTGTCAGCACACCGCTCCAGCATGCTGTGATCTCTCTGTCACTGTGGAAACGAATACTCCAGCCTTCTGTATATGTCTTTGCTGTTGTATTTGTGATACTGATCGTTCCCAGTCCGCCTGCACCCCAGTCGCCGGTTACCGTCAATGTTGCAGAAGCATTACTCTTATCCGTATCCGGCGAAGTCGTTGGCTCTGTTGTTGGTGCAGTTGTTGGTGCTACCGTTGGTGCTACTGTTGGCGCTACTGTTGGCGCTACTGTTGGCGCTACTGTTGGCGCTGCTGTTGGTGCAACTGTTGGTGCCACTGTTGGCTCTACCGTTGGTGCTACTGTTGGTGCCACTGTTGGTGTAGGTGTTGCTGCAGAAGCACTTGCTACACTAAGTTTCACGATCTTTCCACCATTCCAAGTAGACAGACACAGATAGCTTACCTTAGAAGAAGAGGTAATTCCCATGCTCTTTTTCAGCTCTGCCGCTGTGCATGTTACTGTCACCTCATCGGAAGCATTTGCTGCTGCATTATACATCGTTCCATTGGTCCATGTATCATTGACAGATGCTCCCCAGCCCATGATGCCCCAGTTGCCATGTGAACTTTCTGTACAAGTATATGTCAGAGTGATCACATCGTCATCTGCTGCATTTAACAACCAAGCCGGATCAGTTGTCTCGTATTTGTTAGTTTCATTTGTTGCAAGCACGGTCTCTGTTGTGCCCGGTTTCACTGTTGGTGCTACTGTTGGCGCTACCGTTGGTTTTACCGTTGGTGTTGCTGTTGGTGCCATCGTTGGTGTTACTGTTGGTTTTACCGTCGGTGTTGCTGTTGGTTTTACCGTCGGTGTTGCTGTTGGTTTTACCGTTGGTGTCGCTGTTGGTGCTACCGTTGGTGTTGCTGTTGGTTTTACCGTTGGTGTTACTGTTGGTGCCACCGTTGGTGTCGCTGTTGGCGCTACTGTTGGCTCTACCGTGCTTCCACCATTGATTCCACTGATGGAGAAATTCATTTTTACGGTGTTTGTGCCCTGGTAATTGACATTGTTGAAATATGCCTTATAATTGCCGCTCTCTACCGTAATGTTGTTGATATGGTTATTTGCCCAGACATTGATGAATGAGAAATTGAAAATGTTATTTGTCAATCCATCGTCTGAAGCTTTCTGATTTACATCATAGTTGAATGTGCTATTCTTCATGGAATATTTCGTTCCATTTACCTCAAAAGAGTTGACTTTCATTGTCAATGTGTCAAATGCAGAGGCATCTTCATCACCAACGCTGATGTCGCGAATGTACAGAGAACCGATATTCTTCAACTGATCATCAGTTGCTGTTAATGACAGGCTGAAATCTCCGCCTGCAGAAGAAACATCTACTACCTCGTCACTGACAACAGATGTCCAGCTCTTTGTCTCCAGCAAATACAATTTTGCAGAAATAGAAGTTGGCTTTGGAACCGTTACCTTGCAGGATGCAGATACACCGCTTGCCGCAGTTGCTGTCACTACGCAGCTTCCTACGCTGACTGCTGTAACCTGACCCTTGGAATTGACTGTTGCAATAGACTCATCACTTGTAGACCATTTGATCTTGTCCGTGCTTCCGGCTGGTGTCAATGTAGCATTGATCTGCTTCTTGCCCTCGCCGATCGCAATCGTCAATGATGTCTTGTCCAAAGTAATTCCGGTAGAAGTTGGCTTGGAAGCATCACCGTACACGCTCATGATCGCATCAATGACACCCTGCTGTGTTACTTTATAGTTGTAACGATCAAACAAACCAAATCCATAATTTCCATTGTATCCGTTATCCCATGCTACCGGAATACATCCATAAGTATCACAGTAGTCACAGAATTTTTTGTAATATTCTTCTCTGCAAGATGCGTTCTTAGAATCAAATGCGCTCTTGTCGATCGCACCGTACTCACCGATCACAACCGGATAACCCTCTTTTACAAACTTGTTGTACATTTTCTGGATCTGTCCGGACATGTAAGACTCATCGCCCCAGCTTGCAATGTTGTTTGTTGCATTTTCGCCCCACTGGGTAGCTGATGTATCTTCCTGTCCACAGAAATCCCAAGGATCATAATAATGTACAGATACCATGATTCTCTTCTCTCCGGATGCAATGTCGGAAGAAAGATAATTGTCAGTTGGCATCTGGAATCCGTAGTTATCAGCTGTATAGTTGATATTTGTGTTCCATCCCGGAATCAAGAGCCATCTCTTATCGTTGTTACCACCAGACTGACGAACTGTGTCCACAAAGATCTGGTTGTAAGCATTTATGTTCGCATAAGCTGTGGAACTTGGATTGCCGTAAGTACCGTCAAACTCCTCGTTCATTGATTCAAAGATCAAATGCTCATCATAGTTTGCAAATCTGCTTGCAATCTGTTTCCAACAAGCTTCATATTTTTGTTTAATCTGTGTCTGGTTACCGGATCCACATAATAACCATCCACCATCAATGGAGTAATAACCATCTCCATGCATATTCACGATCGCATACAAACCATTGTCAATACACATGTCTACTACTTCCTGAACACGATCCAGCCATGCAGAATCGATCGTGTAATTTGGTGCACTTCCGATCTTACTCAAATAAGATACCGGAATACGAATAGATTTAAATCCCGCATCCTTGACTGCTAAGATCAAATCCTCTGTAATCGTTGGATTTCCCCATGCCGTTTCACTCGGCGTTCCTCCTATTGCAGATTCTAACTGGTTACCAAGATTCCAGCCAGCCCCCATTGCTGCTGTAATCTCTGCTTGATTCAGATTGTTAAAACTGCTGCTTGCCGCTTGTGCAGTTTTGACATTCTGGGTTGGCACATTTGCCATCGTTACTACCATCGCTGCCGATAACAGCACGGATAGTACCTTCTTGCGTAGACGCATAGTCCTTCTCCTTTCCCGGAAGACCTCGGATATTCATTCCTTCTCCCCCGAAAAGCCCGGACAAAATCCCCATAATGACCAGGCTTCCCATGAATATCCATCTTCCTGTAAAAAAGTTGTTAGTTACGCCCCCAACCCTATTACAATAGTCAGATTATATAACATTTCATATTATTTTTCAACAATTTTTGACTTTTTGCACAAAATGATTTAATTATCCTCTTTTTCCATTGTAACTATTGTATTCCATTAATAGAAAAAACAGTCGGAAATTGTTGCATTTTATAACATTATGCATCAATTTTCCAGCTGTCTCTTTAGTTATGAACGATGCTATCCTTCATTTTCAAAATAGGCAAACTTTTACCTATTCCTAGCGGAATTTCCGATAGCCGCTCTTTTTCAATTTCTTACAATTACTCTTTCGCACTTTCTTAGATGCACCTTTGACTTTAATCGTCTTTTTGCATCCGGAGAATGCCTTTTTGTTGACTTTTTTGAGTTTTCCTTTGACGACAAGCGTTCCAAGTTTTTTGCATTTGCCAAATGCTCCGGCTGCGATCTGCTGTACATTTTTGCCCAGTGTGATCTTGGATGCTTTCGCTCCCTTGCAGGCATTTTTGCCAATCGCTGTCACGCGGTAAGATGCTCCACCCGCTTTCACCACTGCCGGAACGGACAGGGATTTTGCTTTTTTGCCGGACTTCGTCAGCCCAATGACGGATACTGTTCCTGTCGTCTGTTTTGTAGCGGTCTTCGTCACCTGATAACAAATCTTGCCAACTGTACAT
>JALEPA010000205.1 GCA_022766515.1 Lachnospiraceae bacterium
AAGATTTTCGGAAACGACTTGAGGGTGGACCAGATGGGGAGTACTGCATGCAATTTGAAATTATACCAACCGAGCAATTTGAGAATGATGTGCGATATTATGTGAAAAAGAAAAAATATCGACATTTAATGGACGATGTGAATCGTCTTGTTGAAAATTTGGAACAGGGTCATCTTGTAGGAGATACCATTCCAGGATTGGTATTTGATACAAATGAAACGATTAAAGTTCGTATGGCAAATACGGATACAAATGTTGGAAAATCTAATGGTTATCGGTTGATATACTATGTAGTCAAAGATGATCGTGAAATTTATCTACTAACTATTTATTACAAAAAAGCAGATAATCATATTCCGACGAACGAGGATATTAAAAGACTGGTTCAAAAATATTGTTTTTAGCCCTTTTAATTCTAAGTTTTTGAAAAAGAAAAATTTCTTTAACAAAAAACTCGCCCAGAATTGATCTGGGCGAGTTTTTTGTTAAATAGGAGACTGCTCTTTTTTATTGTTCGTTTTTAAGATTTTTAGCGGCAGTTGATAGCATCAATTTGATACGATTCAACTGGTTTACTTCGCTGGCACCGGGATCGTAATCGACTGCCACGATGTTAGAATCAGGAAACTGATGACGCAGTTCTTTGATAACACCTTTACCAACAACATGGTTTGGTAAACATCCAAACGGCTGTGTACATACGATATTTGGTACACCGGAGTGGATCAATTCGATCATCTCGCCGGTAAGGAACCAGCCCTCACCTGTCTGGTTACCACAGGATACGATAGGTGAGGCATATTCTGCCAATTTGGCGATTGGAACCGGAGGCTCAAATCGTTTGCTGGCGGCAAGAGCATCTCTCATTGGTTTGCGGTAATGTTCAATAAACTTGATCGCGGCGTTGTTAATAAAAGCACTTGATTTCTTTTTACCAAGGTAGTCTGCCTTGAAATTAGCATTGTATAAACAATACATAAAGAAATCGATCAAGTCAGGACATACAGCTTCTGCGCCTTCCTGCTCTAACAGTTCTACCAGGAAGTTGTTGGCAAGAGGAAGGAATTTTACCAAGATCTCACCTACGATACCAACGCGTGGCTTTTGTACATCCAGCAGAGGAAGCTCATCAAAGTCTTTGATGATTCCCTGAATGTTTTTCTTAAATTCCTTATGTTTTCCGTTCCGGACGGACTGTTGTACAATCTTTAACCATTTCTCATGCAAAGCATCTGCAGAACCCTTTGTGGCTTCGTATGGTCGTGTCTTATATAAAACACGCATAAAGATATCACCATAGATCAATGCCTGTAATGCTTTATCTGCCATCTCATAGTTGATATTCAGTCCCGGATTTTTCTCGATGCCGGCACTCATGGAGATGACCGGAATTTGGGACATTCCAGCCTTTTCCAATGCACGACGGATAAATCCGATATAGTTGGTAGCACGACATCCACCACCCGTCTGAGTAATGATCAATGCCACTTTATCCAGGTCATATTTGCCGGACAGGAGTGCCTGCATAAACTGTCCAACGACCAACAGGGAAGGATAGCAGGCATCGTTGTTGACATATTTAAGACCGTAATCCACACATTCGCTCGTGCTTGGGAGTACTTCCAAATGATAACCACAGGAAGCCAGAGCAGGCTCTAAGATGTCGAAATGGATTGGTGACATCTGTGGAACGAGGATCGTATAATCCTTGCGCATCTGCTCGGTAAAGATCACTCTGTGATGTGCAGTATCCGTTGGAACCGGATGAATCTGTTTGCGCTCTCGCTCTCTGACAGCGGCCAGAAGAGAGCGGATACGAATACGCGCTGCACCCAGATTGTTGACCTCATCGATCTTTAATACGGTGTAGATCTTATTTTGTTTTGTCAAAATATCACTGACCTGATCGGTAGTTACGGCATCCAGACCACATCCAAAGGAGTTTAACTGGATCAGATCCAAATCGCTTCTTGTAGCAGTAAAGGAAGCAGCTTTATACAAACGAGAGTGATACATCCACTGATCCATGACAATCGTAGGACGATCTACTTCGCCAAGTTCAGAAATGCTGTCTTCTGTCAATACAGCGACACCAAAAGAAGTGATCAACTCAGGAATACCGTGATTGATCTCCGGATCAGTGTGGTAAGGGCGTCCTGCAAGGACAATACCATGACAGTGATGTTCTTCCATATATTGTAAGACTTCTTTACCTTTATTCGTCATATCCTGACGGACGGCAGCCATTTCCTGCCAAGCTGCTGCGGCAGCTTCTTTGATCTCTTTTTTGGAGATACCGTTTTCTGCCGTAAAATACTCGACAAGTCGCTTGGTCAGGATCTCTTCGCTTTCAAAGGAGAGGAATGGGTTTTGGTAAGCAATCTTTCCATCTTGCAATTCCTCTACATTATTTTTGATATTCTCACCATAAGAAGTGACGATCGGACAGTTGTAGTGGTTGCCCGCACCCTTTACTTCTGTACGCTCATAAGGGACACATGGGTAAAAAATGTAGTCCAGTCCCTGCTTAATGAGCCATGAAATATGTCCGTGTGCCAGCTTTGCCGGATAACACTCGGACTCACTTGGAATGGATTCAATACCAAGCTCATAAATCTTACGGCTGGATTCCGGTGATAATACAACCTTATAGCCAAGCTTGGTAAAGAAAGTAAACCAAAATGGATAGTTTTCATACATATTTAAGACGCGTGGAATACCCACCGTACCTCGGTACGCCTTCTCGTCAGACAATGGTTCATAAGAGAAGAGGCGTGTGTTTTTGTATTCAAACAGGTTTGGAATATTTTCTTTATTTTTTTGTCCACCAATACCGCGTTCACAACGGTTACCGGAGATGAAACTGCGGTTGCCGGTAAAACGGTTGATCGTCAGCAGACAGTGATTGGTACATCCCTTACAACGAGACATGGAAGTCTCAAAACGAAGCTCATTGATCTGGTCAATGGTCAGCATAGTAGATGGCTGTCCGGTGTAATGGTTTCTGGCAATCAATGCGGCACCGAAAGCACCCATGATTCCGGCAATGTCCGGACGGACTGCTTCGCATCCGGAGATGCGCTCAAAACTGCGTAATACCGCATCGTTATAAAAAGTACCACCCTGTACCACGATCTTTTTACCCAGATCTTTTGGATCCGTCAGTTTGATAACTTTCAACAGTGCATTTTTGATGACGGAGTATGCCAGTCCGGCAGAAATATCTGCTACTGTGGCACCTTCTTTCTGCGCCTGTTTTACCTTAGAATTCATAAATACGGTGCATCGTGAACCAAGGTCGATCGGATTTTCGGCAAACAACGCCACCTTAGCAAAATCAGCTACCTCATAGTTGAGGGATTTCGCAAAGGTTTCGATGAAAGAACCGCATCCGGAAGAGCAGGCTTCGTTGAGCTGCACTTTGTCGACGGACTGATTTTTGATCTTGATGCATTTCATATCCTGACCACCGATGTCGAGAATACAATCAACATCCGGTTCGAAGAAAGCGGCTGCATTGTAGTGGGCAACCGTCTCTACCTCACCTTCATCTAACAGGAGAGCTGCCTTTAACAGAGCCTCTCCATATCCGGTAGAGCAGGCACGGACGATGTTGGCGCCTTCCGGTTTTTTGCTGTAAATGTCCTTGATCGCTTTGATCGCTGTCTTTAACGGACTTCCGTTGTTACTGCTGTAAAAGGAGTAGAGAAGTGAGCCATCTTCACCGATGACAGCAACTTTTGTTGTAGTCGATCAGGCATCGATACCCAGGAAGAGATCGCCCTGGTAAGAGGCAAAGTCACCTTTCTTCACATCTTTTTCAGCGTGTTTTTGTAAAAATTCCTGATATTCTGCTTCGTCATGGAACAATGGCTCCATACGAGTTACTTCAAATTCCATTTGGATCTTATGGGAAAGATCTTCGTTTAATTTTCCAAGGCTGGAAAGATCTTCCTCAGATGCGTTCATAGCGGCACCGGATGCTGCAAACAGATGGGAATGTTCCGGTGCGATGATCTGGTCACCGTGAAGATCCAGCGTACGGATAAAAGCCTGCTTTAATTCGGTCAAAAAGTGCAGTGGACCTCCAAGGAAGGCAACATTACCGCGAATTGGTTTACCGCAGGCAAGTCCACTGATCGTCTGATTGACAACCGCCTGGAAAATAGAAGCGGAAAGATCCTCTTTGGTCGCACCTTCGTTGATCAAAGGCTGGATGTCTGTTTTTGCAAATACACCACAGCGGGCAGCGATCGGATAGATCGCTTTATAATTTTTGGCATACTCATTCAGACCGCTGGCATCCGTTTTTAATAAGGAAGCCATCTGGTCGATAAATGATCCGGTACCGCCTGCGCAGATACCGTTCATTCGCTGGTCAATTCCTCCGGTAAAATAGATGATCTTTGCGTCCTCACCACCAAGCTCAATAGCCACATCGGTATGAGGTGCATAATCTTTTAATGAGGTTGCAACGGCTACGACCTCCTGTACGAATCTTATATTAAGATGTTTGGAAAGTGTCAATCCACCGGATCCGGTAATGACCGGGGCAACGGGCAGGTCTCCAAACTCTTCGTAAGCTTTTGCGACAATAGAAGCCAATGTCTCCTGAATATTTGCATAGTGTCGCTGATAGTCAGAGAAAATGATTTCTCCATCCTTATTTAATAATGCAATTTTTACAGTTGTGGAACCGATATCGATTCCCAATGTGTTCATGTTTAACTTCATGAAAACCCTCCATCTTTTGAAATGTCGAACTCTCAGTTTCTTATGTCGTACTCTATCTGTAAGTAAAAATATGACGGCTTTTCCTAATCTATGCCGTATACATTATAATAGGAAAATTCGCCACAATTTACTATTATAATGCTAATGTCCCATGATTGCAACCAACTTTTTTTCCTAATATTTGTATCTTTTTTGGGGTCGATCTGATGAAGGAGAAAACAGGAACGCAATGTGAAAACAGGAGTATAATATAAGGAAAGCTTCGGAATGGAGAATCACCTTGAACTACGAATATTGTAATGGTCGTACCCATACGATAAAAAAAGGAGACACCTTATATGCATTGAGCCGAAGGTATCAGGTGCCGTTAGAGATGTTACTGCGGGCAAATCCCTATGTGGATGTCTATAATCTGCAAGTTGGCGATACACTTTGTATTCCGGTACGCGGACAGGAAGGATGCCGCTGTATGCCCCCTTCTTTCCAAAACGGAATGGGGGCAAGGACCACCAATGAGGCGGAGGGCATGATGCAGATGCCGGAAGATCAGAGAATGTCGCAGGGGCGAATGTCTGATGATAACATGACATCGGAAAATGAGATGCCGGATAACGGAACGACATCGCAGCGGCAGATGTCAGGTGATAACATGACATCAGAGAATCGGATGTCAGATAATGGAATGACACCACAGCGGCAGATGTCAGGTGATAACATGACATCAGAGGGTCAGATGTCGGAAATGAGGGAACAGGAAACCGGTCTTCCAGAGCGTTTGGATACGACGATAGAGGTTCCTGTCCGTGAGATGGGCATCGAAGAACAACATACGAGCAATGCTCCGGAGACAATGAACCGTGTCGAAAACAAGCAGAGGACATGTCGGATCGTGACGGAGCAGGGAGATACCATGCAGTCGCTGTTAGACAAAGCGGAAGTTTCTTTAGAGGGATTTCTGGCAGGAAATACTTGGGATGATGTAGCACTGCTTCCGGGAGTAGCATATCGAGTCTCTTGCTCAGATTAAGGAATACGATCCCATAAAAATATGCCGAATTTTAAGGGCATCTTGTCGGCTGGGTTTCGTTGACAAAGAATAGGGGGAATACTATAATGAAATGTATTATGGACTTTTTTCCGAATTCTTATTAGGAGAGGGATCAGACCATAATACATTTCAATAGTGAAGTAACGCTTGGTTACGGAAAGGATATGGTTATCTATGAATCAATGGTTGAATAAAATGGAACGCAAATTTGGGCGTTATGCCATTCCGGATCTGACCAGATATGTGGTCGGTCTATACTGCCTTGGAGCGGTGATCGGCATGCTGAACCAAATGGGAGTTATTTCCGTCAACATTTATTATAATTGGCTTTGTCTGGATATGGATGCTGTTTTTCATGGACAAGTCTGGCGGTTGTTCACCTATCTGCTCGAACCATATGGTTTTTATTCCGGTATGGGATTTTTAGTGAGCGTCCTGTTTTTAGTAATCCAGGTAAGTCTGTTTTTTACTTTTGGACGATCTTTGGAGCAGGCATGGGGAACTTTTCGATACAATCTGTATTTCTTTAGTGGATATGTATTAAACATCATTGCGGCACTTGTTTTGTACCTTTGCCCAATGCACATTTCCCTTTACAATTCCGGCTTCCAATATATTTATTGGACGATGTTTTTGGCTTTTGCTACGATTCAGCCGGACATGCAGCTGTTATTGTATTTTGTCATTCCGATCAAAGTTAAATGGCTGGCGATCCTGGATGCGATCTACCTGTCTTATCAGACCTTATCGAGTCTTGTGACAGGAATCAAATATTTGCGTATTGACAATGCGGTCGCACATCAATATGGCTGGATGTATATCAGTAATGCGGCTGCGATCGTGATCGCAATGGCAAACTTCTTGATCTTTTTCTTTGCGACGAGAAACTATCGGAGAATTTCGCCGAGAGAGCAAAGAAGAAAACGGAAATTTAGAAAAAGCATGAAGCAGGCGACAGAGACTCGCGGAGTGAGACATCGCTGTGCCGTGTGTGGAAGAACGCAGGAAGAATTTCCTAATTTGGAATTTCGTTATTGCTCAAAATGTCAGGGCAATTATGAATACTGCAGTGATCATTTGTTTACGCATGAACATGTGAAGAATTTTATGCAGTAAACCGTAGAACACCCCGCAGATGATCTGCAGGGAACTCAGTAATATTTAAGAAGGCAGGAGGAAATCAGAAACATGACAATGATAACCGTGATTACGGCTGTGGCGATCGCAGCAACCATATATGGATTGCTGTATATGAATCAGTGTTACCGTGTAGTGCGGCAGCCAAAAGGAAAAAGAAAAAAATATGCTGCTGTGAATGAGACCGAGACAGGGATCTTGTTTGGTGTGATCTTATTTGTGGCATTGATCGTTCGTTATATTGCTGCGGCAAAATATTTTGGAAATGAGACAGATATGAACTGTTTTATTTCCTGGAGCGACATGGTATTTAATGATGGCTTGGGTGGCTTTTATTCATCCGATACCTTTACGGATTATCCACCGGGATATATGTACATATTGTATGTGGTGGGTGCGATCCGCCATATGTTTGGTGTAGCGTGGAATTCGACATTAAGCGTTTTGATCACCAAGACACCGGCGATCATTGCGGATCTGGTGACAGGCTGGCTGTTGTATAAAGTAGCGATCAAGAAATGGAATGAACGCGGTGCCGTGATCCTGGCATCTCTCTATCTGTTTGCTCCTGCAGTATTATTAGATGGTGCGATCTGGGGACAGACAGATGCGGTATTTACCTTGTTTGTCGTATTGATGTGCTATTTTGTGACAGAACGCAAGTTAATCCCTGCATATTTTGTGTTCGCAATCGGTATTTTGCTGAAACCACAGAGTTTGATCTTTACGCCGGTATTGATCTATGGCATTATCGATCAAGTCTTTTTAGAGGATTTTAACTGGAATAAATTTTGGAAAAATCTGGGATTGGGTATTTTAGCGATCCTGATGATCGTGCTGCTTATGGTACCGTTTGGCTTTAAGGACGCACTGTCACAGTATACCGACACGCTTGGCTCCTATGAATATGCATCTGTTAATGCGTATAATATTTGGACATTATTTGGACAAAACTGGGCACCACAGAGTGGAAGATTTTTGTTCTTTAGCTATCAGACCTGGGGAACACTTTTTATCGTTCTGACAGTAATTGCAGCAACTTATCTGCATTTTCGCGCGAAGAACAACCCGGCAAGATACTATTTTGAGGGTGCATTTATTGTTTCCTCTGTATTCTTACTTTCTGTTCGTATGCATGAGAGATATATTTTCCCGGCAATGATCTTATTGTTGTTTGCGTTTGCAATGCGTCCGAAGAAAGAGCTGGGGTATCTGTACACAGGGGTATCTGCTGTGGCATTTTTGAATATGGCACATGTGGAATTTGTGTATGATCTGAACAATTTTAATGCGAAAGAACCGGTTACACTGTGGATTTCTGCAGCGATGGTGGCTGTGTTTGGTTATATGATCTATATCGCCATAAAATGGTTTAACGGCTATATATCTGACAAAGAACTTGCCGGAACGGAAAGCACAGCTAGTCAACATAAGCAGGCGAAGAGAAAGTCAGCGTCGCCACAGAAAAAAGCATCATCTGTCATTATGACATCGAAGAAGGTGAGCAAATTTTGTAAAGTTGATCTGATTGCACTACTGGTGATCACGATCATTTATGCGGTTGTTGCTTTTGTCCGCTTGGGAAATATGCATGCACCGGAGACGGGATATTCCGTTGTGAAAGAGGGCGAGATCCAGCTTGATTTCGGAGAGCAGAAACAGATCGCGACTCTTTGGGATTTCCTGGGATATCAGAATAATCCGCATTATGATATTTCTTATTCTTCAGACGGAGTGAATTGGACAGCGTTTTCAACGGGATCATCAGATGGTAATTATTGGGATGCCGGTTCTGTATTTTGCTGGAACAGCTTAGATCTGCCGATTACAGCACAGTATGTAAAGATCGCAGCATCGGAAGACAATTACGAAGACAGCCTGTTGGAGTTAGTTTTTGTCGATAACAATGGCGCGGTGGTAGAGCCGGTCAACGCCAAAGATTATGCGGCATTATTTGATGAGCAGGATGAATTTGATGGTCGTGGCAGCATGATGAATGGAACTTACTTTGATGAGATCTATCATGGTCGTACGGCTTATGAAATGATCCACAAGCAGTATTGCTATGAGAATACCCATCCACCATTGGGTAAGATTTTGATCGCCTGTGGTGTGTTGATCTTTGGAATGAATCCATTTGGATGGCGCTTTATGGGAACGCTGTTTGGTGTGCTGATGCTTCCGATCATTTATCTGCTTGCCAAGAGAATGTTTGATAAGCCTTGGATCAGTGCGGTGACAACGATCCTGTTTGCTTTTGACTTTATGCATTTTGTGCAGACACGAATCGCTACGATCGATGTGTTTGTTACTTTATTTATTATGTTGGCGTACTATTTTATGTACTGCTATACACAGAAGAGTTTTTACGATACACCGCTTACCAAAACCTTTATCCCACTGGGACTTTGTGGTGTGGCAATGGGACTGAGCTGGGCAAGTAAATGGACCGGTATTTATGCGTCTGCAGGACTTGCCGTGATCTTCTTCTGGCAGATGTACCGTCGTTATAAAGAGTATGTATATGCCAATAAGTCACCAAAGGGCAATACGGATGGAATTTCACACAGCCATATTATTAGAAGCTTTGTGCCTAACTTCCGTAGGACGATCCTGTTTTGTATCGTATTTTTCGTGATCGTGCCGGTGATCATTTATGTATTGTCATATATTCCGTTTTCAGATGGTACAGATCGCGGCTTGATCGCACGAGTGATCGAAGCACAGAAGACAATGTTTAATTACCATAATGGTTTGAATGATGAACATCCATATTCCTCTAAGTGGTATCAGTGGCCGATCATGTATCGTCCGATCTGGTATTATTCCGGAAGCATTGGAAATCTTCGAGAGGGTATCAGTGCCTTTGGCAATCCGTTGGTATGGTGGGTCGGCATTCCGGCATCACTGTATATGGTTTACCTTGCTTTCAAGGAAAAGGATGGAAAGGCAGGTTTCCTGGTAATTGGTTATCTGTCACAGTATGCACCTTGGTTACTGGTCAATCGTGCGTTGTTTATTTACCATTACTTCCCAAGCGTTCCGTTTATTACTTTGATGATTGGCTATAGCTGCTATAAACTGGTACAGCGTGACGCAAAGTGGAAAAAAGCCGTGTTTGTGTATGTGGCATTAGCGGTAGGTTTATTCATTTTGTTTTATCCGGTATTATCCGGTTTGGCGATTCATCCGGAATACGCGGAGAAGTATTTGAAATGGTTTGACAGCTGGGTATTGTTGGACACCTGGTCGTAATACGATTTGAAAATTCAGGAATATGGAGAGAAAACTATGAATTTACGCGAATGTATCAATCAATTAAATAAGAAGAAACGGAATGGGGAAGAGGTGTCTGCTTTGCTGGAAACTTATAAACAGCAGAGCATGTCACTTCATGACGGATATGCCCGCATCAAAATGATGATGGAATATTTTATGTTTTATGAAGTGATCACGGAGGATATCAATCCGTATATTGCAGATGCCGGAGATATGATCGATGAACTCAATGGACTGATCCACACGGTATTTTCAGATGCGGATGATCAGGAGACAAAAAAGCAGACAATGGAACCACTCTTGACTATGCGACAGGAAATCATGGAGCGCATGCAGGTACTTACCGGGTATGTGGACTGCTTTGTGGTCTATGAGTACATTTTGAACCGTGTACAGTATCGTTTCGAAGAGAAGGAAACTTTACCGGAAGATACGGCATTTGCACAGAAAGTCATGAATTTTATTTTCGGTGCAAAGGACAATGTTGCGATCAATGATAATCTTCGTGTTGTGCTGGGACAGCTTCCAATGCGCATGACAAGATCGCATTATTTTGATCTGCTCCGCAACTGCATCTCTGTGTATAAGGGAAGCGATGTAGAGTCTTTGGAAGGCTTTTTGTATATGTTTCGGACCAGTGCGATGTTGTACAAACATCCGGCACAGGCAAAATATTTCTTGGAATTTGAGCAGGTTTTAGAGGAACTTGCCGAGGTCGATTTTGATCATATGGATAAAGCGCAATATGATCTGTATGCGGAGAAAGTTCGAGTGAGTGCTTCCAAGCTGCAAGATCTTGCGGATCTGTATATGCAGATCGGTCAGATTGTGAACGAAACCTATACGATCGCCATTACTTGTGCATATAAAAATGAGGATGCGGTAATGAAAGATGCCGATCGGGTGATCGGTGCGATCAATGCGTTGTTTCGCGAAGATGAATCTTATGCGCTGTGGAGTGAACAGCAGTTGGAAGAAGAGCAGGATCGCTTGACATGGATCGGAGATCAGCTTCCAAAGGTTGAGGGAAAGCAGGAAAAATTATACGATTCGGTCAATGTGGCAGAGGCTGCGCTGGATGAGATCTTAGAGGGGCGTGCAGATGAAGTGGGATCTGCCGGTCTGACAGAAGATTATGAACATTTGCGTCAGATCTCTTTGCTTAATTCGACCAGTGTATTTGCAGAATTGGAGAAGACTGATTCTAAGGGCGAAGTGACAGCGGAGATGGCAGAAGAAGAGAGCGAGAAACTGATTGCTGAGATCAAGGAATTGTTTCAGGGAAGAAGTCGTATGTTCCGTCGTGCGATCATGGCGGGCACGATCGAAAAACTTCCTACTTTCCTGCAAAGCGCACAGGAAGTAGCCGATTATATGATGACATCGCTGAACAACTGTGACGATGAGGCAGAAAAATATGCGTCAAAACAGTTGATTCTTGAGTTGATCCGATAAAAGGGCAGGAGGAAAGTGCCGATGATCTGCTGGGATGACAAGCTTTATATGGATGATAAAGTGGAAAAAAATTTTGCAAAATATCAAAAAAGAATAGTGAATAAAAGTCATCTTGGATGTTTTTGCATTGTCGTAGCAGACAATCCGGAAAACAGTCTGGAGATTTATGCGTCCCGCACCCCTTGGTTCCGCTATCAGATCAGCAAGGGCGTTCGTATCGTGGGAGTTGCCGCTTCTTATGATCGTGCCTTGGATCTGCTTGTGAAGATTATAGAAGATGTGCGGAAAGACCGGGGAAAAGTCGACACGGCAGCCATTAGAAAATTTTTTGGCGTGTAGGATCGTGATGCCAACAGGTTCACATTTCCGGTAAAGGAACAGATAACTTGCATTTGTCAGGAAGGAGGTGGCAGCAGCACAGATGGGAAAAATGATCGGATTACTATTTTTGACAATACTAAAAATAGCAGGCTGTATTTTATTAGTGCTGCTGTTGCTGATCGGGTTACTGTGTTTTGTAGCCGTGAAATACCGGGTAAAGATCGTGCTGGAAGAAAAAACGGTAAAAGCAAGGCTTTCCTGGATAGGATTTGTCCTTTCCGTGCCGATCCTGTATACACCGGAACGATCGGTTGAGATCAAATGTAAGGTGTTGGGAATCAAAATATGGCCTTTTGCTAAAAAGAAAAAAAAGTCGAAAAAGAAGAACACATCGAGCAAACGAAGCAAGCAGAAAAAGAGATCTTCGGTAAAACGGCAGGATGCCGTAGAGCAAAATGAGCAGAAACAAGATCCCACACCGGAGGAACATACAACTGTGCCGATGGAGGAAAGTCGACAGGAAGAGGAAAACTTGCGCGTTGACGAGAACGCTCCGAAACCGGAACCTGAGGAGGTAACATTCGAGAAGGAGGAAGCTGATAATAAGGCTGAACCACCGCAGCAGTCGAAAGTTTCTTGGTGGAATAAGATCCGACAAAAGATTTTATTCTATAAGGAAAGAATACAGTCAGGCATAAAGGCGTGCAAAAAAGGGTATCGTAGGATCAGACAAAAAGTACATTCCCTGCGTGATCTGTGGGAGTTGTTGCAGACGGAAAAGGCAAAGTCATTTGTTTGCATCGTCCGAAAGAATGTGGTACTCTTATGGAAGAAAATCCGCCCACGAACGATCAAGGGCAAGATTGTGTTTGGAATGGAAGATCCCTGCACAACCGGACAGATCTTGGGAGGATTATCGATTCTGTATCCGTTTACAGATGGAAAATTGCAGATCGTACCGGATTTTCAGCAAAAACGGCTGGAAGGAACGGTTATTATAAAAGGCAAAGTGCGGTTATTTACTTTGCTAAAGTTCATTCTTACGCTGTGGCTCAATGAGGATGGACAAGCATTACAAAAAGAGTGGAAGAAATGGAAGGAGGATTTCTAAATGGCAGACAATTCATTTCATGCAAATGTTGCTTCTCTGTTTCAAGGGATGGAGGGCTTTATTACAGGCAAGACAGTCGTAGGAGATGCCGTTCAGTTTGACGATGGCACGATCATTTTGCCATTGGTAGATGTGAGCTTTGGTGTTGGAGCCGGAGCATTTTCAGAGGCGTCCAAAAAAGAAAAAAGTGGTGGAGGTCTTGGAGGAAAGATTCAGCCAAGCGCAGTGTTAGTGATCAAAAATGGTGAGACGAAGCTGATCAATGTGAAGAATCAGGACAGCATCACCAAGGTATTAGATATGGTACCGGATCTGTTGGACAAATATGTGCCATCCAAAAAGGATAAAAACAACGCTGCAACAGCTTCCAAACAGGACGAAAATCAGGAATCTTAAAAAAAATAAAATTTTTCTTGCATTTCTGTCTGGATTTTGGTATTATGTTCATGTTGTGCAAATGACACTGATTAACATTAAAGATAAATCAGACCATCAGGAATAAAGGTAAGGAGGTGCTTACGATGGCAAAGTGTGCAGTATGTGGAAAGAGTGTTCACTTCGGAAACAAAGTGAGTCATTCACATAGAAGAAGCAACAAGATGTGGAAACCGAACATCAAGTCTGTTCGTGTAAAAGTGAATGGTGGAGCTAAGAAAATGCCAGTATGTACAGGATGTTTACGTTCTGGAGCAGTAGAGCGCGCATAATCGGAAACACCTTTTAGCGAATGAATTAAAAGACTCGGATAGTATTCCGGGTCTTTTTTTATGAAATAGGAAATTGCTCATAGTGTAGCAATACACCACCAAGAATTGCTTTAGCAATTCTTGCAGAGCAAAACGCTGGTTTTGCTCTTTTTTATAAATTCATTTTCTTCATC
>JALEPA010000230.1 GCA_022766515.1 Lachnospiraceae bacterium
GCAGTAGGAAGCGCAAACACCATATCCGCACCGCCGTCTAGTGCCATTTGTGCCCGAAGGTATTGATCGGTCCAGGCAGGAGTGCCCCGTTGGACAAAGGAACCGCTCATAACAACGATCACATAGTCGGCGTTTGTTAATTTTCGCGCCTGTTCGATCTGATAGCGGTGTCCATTGTGAAATGGATTATATTCTGCAATGATTCCAACGGTTTTCATAGTTTTTCATCCCTTCTGCTTTGCAATCTTTTCTCAATAATACTAGACAAAGAAAAATGAATCAAGTATACTTTAAGGCGGAGCAAGACAACAAGAATTGCGAGACAATCCTTGCTGTGCCTGCGGGATAAGCGAAAGCTGTCCTAATACTAGAACAAGAGAAAGGTATGGTTAGTGAGATGAAAATTTTAGTTGTAAATTGTGGAAGTTCTTCTTTGAAGTTTCAGTTGATTGATTCCGAGACGGAGGAAGTTGCCGCTTCTGGATTGTGCGAGCGCATCGGATTAGATGGAGGCTTGATATATAAGGTCAATGGCGAGAAACTGGAAGAAGAGATCGCTCTTCCGGATCATGGCGTTGCGATCAAGAAAGTGTTGGATACTTTGTTGGACAAAGAGCATGGAGTATTAGAGTCACTGGATGAGATCGGAGCCATTGGTCATCGTATGGTACACGGAGGCGAGAAATTTTCATCTTCAGTCATTATAGATGAAAAGGTCATTGAGGAGATCACATCATGCAATGATCTTGCACCATTGCATAATCCGGCAAATCTGTTGGGGGTACGCGCTTGTCAGAAGGTTATGCCGGGCGTTCCGAATGTAGCTGTTTTTGATACAGCATTCCATCAGACAATGCCACCAAAAGCATATTTGTATGCACTTCCAAAGGAGTATTATGAAAAATATGGCGTTCGTCGTTATGGTTTTCATGGTACAAGCCATAGCTTTGTGTCCCAACGCTTGGCTGAGTTGGCAGGATTAGATATCAACAATTCTAAGATGATCGTTTGTCATATTGGAAGCGGTGCGAGCATTTCTGCCATCAAGAACGGTAAATCTATTGATACCAGTATGGGAATGACTCCATTGGAAGGTTTGATGATGGGAACCCGTTCCGGTGATATGGATCCGGCGATCTTGGAGTACATTTGCGGTAAAGAAAATATCGACATTCATGAAATGACAAATATCTTGAATAAGAAATCCGGAGCATTGGGTCTGTCCGGCATTTCTAATGATTATAGAGATCTGGTCGCTGCAGCGCAGGATGGTAATGAAGATGCCAAAAATGCATTGGATGTTATGATCTATCGTGTCATTAAGTACATCGGTGCTTATTATGTGGCACTTGGCGGAGCTGATGCGATCGCTATGACAGCCGGTGTTGGTGAGAATAACTTGGAGATTCGCGGTAAGATCATTGAGGGATTGGAAGCAATCGGTGTCAAGCTGGACAAAGAAGCGAACATAGAGCGAGGCGAAGAGCGTAAGATTTCCGCACCGGACAGTAAAGTGCAGGTATGGGTTGTTCCAACGAACGAAGAGTTGGCGATCGCCAGAGAAACTGCACAGCTGGTATGCAAATAAAGTCCATTTTTGATGCAGCACAGATAGGGCAAAGGTGCAGTATTGTCGGATTTTTCGGGAGTAATGCAAAAATGCCAAGGAATTTGTGGAAAATTGTTGACAAAGCAATTTGAAATTGATATAATCGAAAAAGTGTTGTAAAAGGAAATGGATTAGGAGGTGGAAAGAAATGTCTATTTGTCCTAAAAATAAATCTTCTAAGTCTAGAAGAGACAAGAGAAGAGCAAATTGGAAGATGTCAGCACCTAACTTGGTAAAGTGCAGCAAGTGTGGAGCATTAATGATGTCTCATAGAGTGTGCAAGTCTTGTGGTTCATACAACAAGAAGGAGATCCTTGCAGACGCAGAGTAATGGGATAATCCATAATATTACATGTCAAAGTAAGCCAATATCTTGGAAAGAGATATTGGCTTTTTTGCTCTTTTGTTCCAGTATAGGAAAATTTTTGTATTTAGATACTTGGAAAATGAATGAAAAGTACGACGAACAGGATAATAATGTTTTGAGATCAAGTTCACAGCTATTTCACTTTTTTTTAACAAATTACCCTTTTTTTATCTTTATCATGTATGGTAGAAACTCGTTAAGAAGCAAGAAAAGGAGGCCACATATGATAAGACGAAAAAAGATCGCGCTGTTGTGCGTGACAGCTATGGTAGTGAGTTCTCTCTTTACGGCATGTGGAAAGAATGAGAAATCCACAAAAGCAGAAACACAGACAGTGCAAGTTACAAAAGTAAATGGTAATACAGTGACAGCAACCGTAGGAACGATCAGCGAGAAACAGGATGGACAGGGTGGCAGTGCACCGGAAGGAACACCACCGGCAGCCAAAGAAGGCCAGGATGGAAACGCTCCACAGGGAACACCACCGGCAGCCAAAGATGGGCAGGATGGAAGTGCTCCACAGAGTACTCCATCAGCTGACAGTAATGCAAAAAATGATAGTACACCGGAGGGAACACCTTCAGCTGACAGCAAAGGAGATAACAGTTCCTCTGATCAGGGACCACAGGGAGGTCCAATGGGTGGTGGCAGTACATTTGAAGCAGGAGAGGAAACAATTACTTTTGAATTGACGGATTCGACTAAGATCACGCTGGAACAGTTACAGGGAAGTGCAGATGGTACGAAAGACGACATTGTAGAAAATGCTGTTTTGGAAGTTACTCTTGACAAAAACAGCAAAGCAACGAAGATCGTCGTGAAGAATCTTCAGGCTGGCAATGGATTTGGCGGAAGTGATGAAGTGACGAATGGCACGGCAGCCAATACCATTAGCAGTGATGACACCGTGAGTAGCAAAAGTTATGAATCTACCGGAGACGATGAAAATGCAGTTCGTGTCGATGGTGCTAAGGTAACGATGACAGATGCCACGATCAACAAATCCGGTGGAGATTCCTCTAACACGGAAAATGGAGATTTTTATGGAGCAAATGCAGGATTGCTGGCATGCAATGGAGCAAATGTCACGATTGACAATGCATCGGTAACTACGAATGCGGTCAATGGAAATGGTGTATTTAGCTATGGAGAGGGAACGACCGTGAACATCTCGGACAGTAAAATACGCACATCCAAAAATAATTCAGGCGGAATCCAGACAACAGGTGGCGGTACGACCAATGCCAGCAATCTGGATGTAGAGACGAAAGGAAATTCTTCCGCTGCGATCCGAAGTGATCGTGGAGGCGGTACGGTAGTTGTAGATGGCGGAAAATATGTGACAAATGGAACCGGAAGTCCGGCAATTTATTCTACAGCTGACATTACTGCCAAAAATGCAACACTGAAAGCAAATTCCAGCGAAGGTGTTGTAGTGGAAGGTAAAAATTCCAATGGTCATCATGTTTATGTCAACGGAAAGAAACTGGTATAAAGGGATCATTCGGAAAGCGAGATGCCCTTTTGCAGAAAGGAAGCAAGCTGATTTCCAAGAAAGAAGGAGAGTTCGGCGTCTCCTTCGGGAACAGCTAAATAGCATTGTTTGGCTTTATAATCCTGGCGGAATACATAGGTATTTTCGGAGGATGTGATCGCACACAAAGAGGGAAGGAAACTTCCCTCTTTTTTGAGGTAACAAGTTGCTGCCGTTGCTTTTTTGCGATGCTCTTTATCAACAAAAGAGGCGACACTTTCATGGACGGCGGTATCTTCTTCCGGAAGATAATAGTAGTGTTTATAGTCTTTCATAAAATATTTCAACTTTGTTTGTATCATAGGAATCCACAGTGTACCGGAAGTCTGTTCTAATGACAAGAGACAGGTATCGTGGAGTTCCTCGTCATCATAAGAGCAGCAAAACCATCCCGTGAGAGGCACAGGAATTTCCGGTGCAAAAGAAATGGCACAGTATTCGGATGCGGTGCAAACGGTCACATCGGGGCATTGTTTTTGCAGATAGGCAGAATCACAGCAGGTGATCTGCAGACCGGTCAGGGCAGGGAGAGGTTCTCCTTTGCGGGTGAAAAGATGGCGGTAAGATAGTAATGCCATGACAGCAAGCATGCCAAGCAAATCTTCATCGTTATGCAGCAAAAGTAAATGCTCTTTTTCAGCGGCTTGCTCCGGGTGCAGCAGGAGATCCTGGCGATAGGCACTGTAAATAGGGATGAGACGACCACCATCGTATTGATCGGTGCGGATAATCCCGGCATAGGCTTCCAAACTTGTTTGATTACAGCGGGACAGACCAAGCAGCTTTTTGAGCGGCCTTAGTGCGATCAGCATATCGTAGGACAGCTGTTGTTCCTGGTCGGCAAAGATTGCTTGGCAATGTGCGGAAGGAACAATCTGATGCTTTTCACACTTTTGTAAGACATAAGGAATATCGAAGGTACGCCCGTTGAAGTGACAGAGCATAGCAAAGGATTCTAACTGCTCCAAAAAGTGAGACAACATGAGGGGTTCACTTTTGGAATTGTCCGCAAACCACTGTGTCATAATGAACTGCTGTAAGGAGACATCGTAGTACAATGTTCCGATTAGGTAAATGGATGAGGCTCTCGGAGATAACCCGGTCGTCTCAATATCAAAGAACAACACTTGATCCAGTGATACCGGAAACAGATCCGTTGTCAAAAAGTCCTCCACACAAAGAGTAGAAGATGACGGAGCATCATGACCGGAGGTGGTCTGCTTTACATCCTCCGGATGGCAGAAAAATTCTGCAAGATAAGTGTCGTTGATTGGTATTTTTCGCTGTATGGTTTTCATGAAAGCGTCTCATCCTTTCTGAAAAGATCAGGAGCAGAAAGTAAAGTGATCTTATACAAAATCCTCACTTTTGGTGCCCTGGTCCTATATCGTATCATCTGTCATTGAGTATAGCATATTTTGATTTTTTTGGAACTGTAAAATACGAACATATTTTCTGTAAATTATTTGTGTTTTTTATAAAATTCGAGTATACTAATATCTATATGAGCTTTTATAAAAGTTGGTAGAAATGAGGAAATTTATGGAAAAAAGGTTACACTCCGACAGTGGTTATGAAAAATGGGTACAAAAGACGAGACAAAAAGGTAACGATATGTTTCGTAAGGGAGAAGAGGGATACAAGCATCTTAGAGGATTGAAGGGACGGATTCAGAATAATCTGTCCG